>DFYS01000072.1:3031-4424 GCA_002383405.1 Moorella sp. UBA4076 | reverse complement strand
TACTGCTATAAGGCTGACCACCAGGCGGGCTGAGCAGTTACCTTTATTGTTTGGTTTTAGTGCTGAACAGCTTAAAGCCTGCCTGCTCTCATCTCTCCCGTTGCTGGTGACAGGCGCTGTTATGAGCGGTTCCTCTGAATTGAGATTTAGTCCCTTAAGTCCGAACATCCTTCGCAAAGTGGAAAGAAAATAGCGCCGCAGGATTTGGGTGTAAGGCTATGCCGGGTTAGGAAATGCGAAGTAAGATGGATTTATCCCACCTCCCGCATCCCACTTCCCGCCTCGCCTCCGGCGTAGGCCTGTTCCAGTACCTGGACAACGTGCAGGACCCGCGGCGGCAGGCCGGCCTGGGCGAGGCCGTCTTCCAGCTGCATGCGGCAGGCCGGGCAGCTGGTAACCACCGTACCGGCGCCGGTGGCGCGGATGGCTGCCACTTTACGGGCCTGGANNCCAGCTTGCCGGGATTGAGCAACCCCAGGGGTCCAGAGTCTGCTTGACACGTTGCATCACGGCCACACCGCCGGCGCCGAATTCCAGTTCCATGTATTTTTGCTTGGCGACGCCGATGCCGTGCTCGCCGCTTAAAGTACCGCCCAGCTCAATAGCGGTATGGAAAATCTCGTCCACGGCTTGATGCACCCGCGTCATTTCTGCGGCGTCGCGCTCGTCACAGGTAATGGTGGGATGCAGGTTGCCGTCACCGGCGTGGCCGTAGGTGGCGATGGTGACGTTGTACTTCCGGGCGATTCTCTCCAGGACGAGGAGCATCGCCGGAATCCGGCTGCGGGGAACGGTAGCATCCTCGAGAACGGTGGTCGGCCGCAGGCGGGCGCAGGCCGGCAGCGCCGCCCGGCGGGCAGTCCACAGGTTCTCCCGCTCGGCATCGTCCCGGGCGGCCTGAACCTGGCCGCCGTTCTCCTGGCAAGCACGCTCTACGATCGCTGCTTCCTTTGTTACCACTCGAGGTCTATGCCGGTGCTCTTGCCAGCCGCAGCGGCAGTTAAAAGATCGCTTTCACCACAATGGTCTGGTCGCGGCGCGGCCCGACGGCGATCAGCTGGACGGGTACGCCGGCCAGTTCCTCCAGGCGGTGGACATAGCTACGGCAGGCAGCGGGCAGGTCGGCCAGCTCCCTGGCCGCGGTGATATCTTCCCCCCAGCCCGGCATTTCTTCATACACCGGCTCACACTGCTGCAGCATTTTCAAGCTGGCTGGGAAATCCTTGATTATTTCCCCGCGGTAACGGTAACCAGTACAGATCCTCAAAGGATTGATCCCGGTCAGGACATCGAGCTTGGTGAGGGCGATGCCCGTCAGGCCGTTGACGGTGGCGGCGTGACGCAGAATAACCGTATCCAGCCAGCCGCAGCGGCGCGGCCGCCCGGTGGTGGT
>DFYS01000072.1:0-2886 GCA_002383405.1 Moorella sp. UBA4076 | reverse complement strand
ACAGCCGCGTTGACCAGGCTGACGGTATCGACAATCAGCGGCTGCAGGCGCCGGGCATAACCGGCGTATTCCGCCAGGATAGCCTCCCGGTCGTAACCCGGCCGGTTATATATCTTCGCCAGTACCTCATTAACCGCCGCCAGGCTGGCATCCAGCTTCTCCTGGAACTCCTCCCGGTCCAGAAGATCGCCGACCCGGATACCCGTACGGGCGGTTTTGTCCACATAGGCCGGGCCGATACCCCGCTGGGTGGTGCCGATGCGGGCGGCACCGCGGTGCTCCTCCTGGGCCGCATCCAGGCCGCGGTGGTAGGGTAAAATCAGGTGCGCCCGGTTGCTGATACGTAAAGCGCTCGTGTCCACCCCCCGCGCCGCCAGGTCGTCCAGCTCCTGCACCAGCACGGAGGGGTCGACGACCACACCGTTGCCGACCAGGCAGAGCCGGCCCGGGTAGAGGATGCCGGAAGGCACCAGGTGCAGTTTAAATTCCTCTGTACCGACCATCACCGTGTGGCCGGCGTTGCTGCCCCCCTGGTAGCGCACTACCACTTCGGCCTTTTCCGCCAGGTAATCGGTAATCTTACCCTTACCTTCGTCGCCCCATTGGGCTCCCACCAGGACTACTGCTGCCATACCAGGCACCCCTTTCCAGATTGCATGCTTATTGGTTACATTTTTCCTGCCGGTACGCCAGGGTAACTTGCCCCCGCGGCACCGATCTATCGTCATTATTCGCCATAAGCGGCTTTTATCCCTTTAAAACTATTGCCGCCGCCACGCATCTCTCCCTGTAAAGCCACCCGGACGCTGATGCCGTTAAGGCGACGCCGGCAGCCCGGCAGCAGTTATAATCGCTCGCGCGGCCACGACACCGGCGGCCGAAGCCTGGGCGAGGCCGCGGGTGACCCCGGCACCGTCACCGGCGGCATAGAGGCCGCGGATGTTAGTCGCCAGCTCATGGTTTAAATTTAACCGGGAAGAGTAGAATTTAACCTCTACCCCGTAAAGCAGGGTATGCCGGGAATAAACGCCGGGTGCAATCTTCTCCATAGCCTGGAGCATTTCGATAATGGCCGTCAGGTGGCGGTAGGGGAAGACCAGGGAAAGGTCGCCCGGCGTCGCCTCGGTCAGGGTCGGGGTGACCAGCCCCTTTTCCAGGCGATCAGCTGTGGTCCGCCGTCCGGAGAGTAGATCCCCCAGGCGCTGCACCAGGACGCCCCCCCCCAGCAGGTTGGCCAGCTGGGCGACATAGCGGCCGTAGGCGATGGGCTCCCGGAAGGGCTCGGTAAAGGTCTTGCTGACCAGCAGGGCAAAGTTGGTATTATTTGTCCTTTTATCGGCGTAGGAGTGGCCGTTGACCGTCACCAGGCCCTCGTTGTTTTCCAGGACCACCTCGCCGTAGGGGTTCATGCAGAAGGTCCGTACCCGGTCATCAAATTTGCGCGAGTAAAAAATAAACTTGGACTCGTAGATAACACTGGTCAGATGCTCCATGACGGCCGCCGGCAGTTCCACCCGGACGCCGATATCCACCGGGTTGACGGCCAGCTTCAAGTCGAGTTTAGCCGCCACCTTGCGCAGCCAGTCAGAGCCTTCCCGGCCCGGGGCAAGGACTATATAACGGGCGTCGATTGCTTCACCCTTACGGGTGACCACCCCGGTGACCCGCCCGGCATCGACCAGGATTTCCTCCACCGGCGTGTCGGTACGCACCTCGACGCCGCGTTCCTCCAGGTAATCCTTCATGGCCTGGAGGATCGCCTGGGTGCGCCCGGTCCCCAGGTGGCGGATGGGAGCGGGAATGAGCTTCAGATCCGCCATCACCGCCTGGCGCTGGATATCGATAATACGCTCGTCTTCCGGGCTGCCGTAGACCTTATCCGGCGCCCCGAAGTGCCGGTAAACGCCGTCGACATAATCAATTAGAGTCGTAACATCCCGCTCCGGTATATATTCGCTCAGCCAGCCGCCCACTTCGGGCGATAGGGTTAACTTGCCGTCGCTGAAGGCGCCGGCGCCACCCCAGCCGGATACTACCGAACAGGGGTTGCAGTGCAGGCAGCTGGAACGCGTCTCCTTGGACGGGCATATCCGGCGTTGCAAACCGTGGCCCTTTTCCAGGATCAGCACTTTAAGCCCGCTTTGCCGGCGCACCAGCTCCAGGGCGGCGAAAATCCCCGCCGGGCCGGCGCCGACGATGACCACATCATATACGTGCGCCATCCTTTTCCCCCTCCTGGAACCCGCTTACGGGCAAAAAAATAGCCCCTCTACCGGGATTGCTCTGAACAGCATAATAATTTTACCAGACCGGCAGAGGAGCGTCAAGAAAAAAATGAGGGCTAGCAGGGCCGGCTAATAAAAAACCGGGGGATACCCCGGTTTTGGCCTTATATACGTATTTTTACGCCGTACCCATCACTTTAACAACCAGGAAGCCAGGCCCGCAGCTACCCCGGCAACGGCTATAATGGTGCCGACTATCCAGCGGGTAGTATTGTGGAGTTCCTGATGCAGGCCGTCTATACGGGCTTCCAATTTATCGATCCTGACATCCAACTTTTCATCCAACCTGTTTATCTGCTGCATAATCATATTAAAGGGATCAAAGGTCGTTCGGAAGGGGATGCCGGGGTCATCACCACCAACGGCTATTTGCTTCCTGGTCTCATCCTCGACAACAGCCATCTATACCCCCTCCTTTACCGCCATTTTACCACAACCGGTGGCATTAAGACAATAATTTTCCAAAGCCCGTACGTATCTCGATGTAGTTAATAAGTTATTTCAAGTTTACTCCTCCCGCCCGGGGAAGAGGCGGGTCAGGAGTTTAATCACACCCATAAACAGCAGGATCACCCCGAACATGGTCGGCAGGGCAATGGCC
>DFYS01000073.1:9527-10951 GCA_002383405.1 Moorella sp. UBA4076 | reverse complement strand
TTATTTCCTCCTCTGGTTTGAGATGGGTCTCCTATGCCCCCTGGCGTTTGGTTATAATCCCAGTGGCGATATTCTGGGGTACCTCTTCGTAGTGATCATACTGCATCATATAGGTGCCGCGGCCCTGGGTGCGGGAGCGCAGGTCGGTGGCATAGCCGAACATCTCGGCCAGGGGTACATAAGCGTGGATGACCTGGGTGCCGGCCCGGGGTTCCATTCCTTCCATGCGGCCGCGACGGGCATTGAGGTCGCCGATGACATCGCCCATATACTCTTCCGGTACTACAACCTCGACCTTCATGACCGGCTCCAGGAGAACCGGGCCGGCCTTGCGGGCGGCTTCCTTGAAGGCCATGGAACCGGCAATCTNNCAATCTTAAAGGCCATTTCCGAGGAGTCGACTTCGTGGTAAGAGCCGTCTATCAGCGAAACCTGAACGTCTACCACCGGATACCCGGCCAGGATGCCGCTGGCCATGGCTTCCTTGACCCCGGCATCGACGGCCGGGATATACTCCCTGGGCACCACGCCGCCGGCAATCTTGTTGAGGAATTCGTACCCCTGACCCGGTTCCTGCGGCGCTACTTCGACAACGACGTGGCCGTACTGGCCGTGACCGNNTTGTAGGCCACCTGGGGCCGGCCGACCTTGGCGCCCACTTTAAACTCCCGCAGCAGGCGGTCGACAATAATCTCCAGGTGCAGTTCACCCATGCCGGAGATAATGGTCTGGCCGGTTTCAGGGTCGGTGTGGACCTTAAAGGTCGGGTCTTCTTCCCCCAGCTTCTGCAGGGCGAGGCTCATCTTTTCCTGGTCGGCTTTGGTTTTGGGCTCAATGGCTACGTCAATAACCGGCTCGGGGAAATCCATGGCCTCCAGGACAATGGGGTGCTGCTCGTCACACAGGGTATCGCCGGTAGTCGTCTCTTTCAGGCCTACGGCGGCCGCAATATCACCCGCATAGGCTTCATCAACTTCTTCCCGGCGGTTGGCATGCATGCGGAGAATGCGGCCGACCCGCTCCCGGCGGTCTTTGGTAGAATTGTAAACATAAGAGCCCGACTTGATCGTCCCGGAGTAAACGCGGAAAAAGGTCAGTTTGCCGACATAGGGGTCGGCCATAATTTTGAAGGCCAGCGCCGCCAGGGGCTCATTGTCACTGGAATGACGCTCATCTTCCGAGCCCGTCGCGGGATCAATACCCTGAATAGCCGGTACGTCAGTTGGTGCCGGCAAAAAATCTACTACCGCATCCAGGAGGGGCTGCACCCCTTTATTTTTAAAGGAGGAACCACAGAGAACCGGCACCATCTTGACGGCAATGGTCGCCTTGCGAATGCCGGCTTTAATCTCCTGGGCGGTCAGCTCTTCCCCTTCCAGGTACTTGAGCATCAGTTCTTCATCGCTCTCGGCTACCGCTTCCAG
>DFYS01000073.1:3101-9506 GCA_002383405.1 Moorella sp. UBA4076 | reverse complement strand
TCGGAGCCGATAGGCAATTGGATGGGGACCGGGTGCGCCCGGAGGCGGTCGACTATCATCTGCACCCCCCGGAAAAAGTCGGCGCCGGTGCGGTCCATTTTATTGATATAGGCGATCCTGGGTACGCTGTATTTATCCGCCTGGCGCCAGACGTTTTCCGACTGGGGCTCAACCCCGCCCACAGAACAGAAAACGGCGACGGCACCATCCAGGACGCGCAGGGAGCGTTCTACCTCTACGGTAAAATCCACGTGGCCTGGCGTGTCGATAATATTAATGCGATGGTCGCGCCAGAAACAGGTCGTAGCCGCCGAGGTAATCGTGATCCCCCGTTCCTGCTCCTGGACCATCCAGTCCATGGTCGCATTGCCATCATGAACCTCGCCCATGCGGTGCAGGCGGCCGGTATAAAAAAGAATTCTTTCGGTGGTAGTAGTCTTACCAGCATCAATATGGGCCATAATGCCGATATTCCTAATCTTTTCCAGTGGGTACTCTCTAGCCATCTTCAGTTTCATCCCTTCTCATAGTCAGGTTGCCGGCACCGGTGGCCTGGAGCGGCATGACCCCGGTTTCCGGGCCCCTGACCCCCACACCTACCACCGGTAATGAGCAAAGGCTTTATTGGCTTCCGCCATCTTATGGGTATCTTCGCGTTTCTTGACGGCACCGCCGGTGCTATTGGCGGCGTCCATGAGTTCGGCTGCCAGCTTTTCGGCCATGCTTTTACCGCTACGCGCGCGGGCGTAATTCACCAGCCAGCGGACCCCCAGGGTTTGCCGCCTTTCCGGCCGGACCTCAATGGGCACCTGGTAGTTGGCCCCACCTACGCGCCGGGCTTTGACCTCCAGAACCGGCATCACGTTTTTGAGAGCCTGGTCAAAAACATCTACCGGATCCTTACCCGTCTTCTGCCTGATGGTTTCAAAGGCATGGTAGCAAATCTGCTGCGCCACCGCCTTCTCGCCATCGAGCATGACCTGGTTGATTAATTTACTGACCCTGGTATTCCCGTAGAGCGGGTCTGGTAAAACATCCCGCCGGGGAATTCTGCCTCGACGTGGCAACCCTTATCCCCCCCCTTTCCTACTTTTTAGGCCTTTTGGCCCCATATTTGGAGCGACCCTGGTTGCGATTCTGGACGCCGGCAGAATCGAGGGTGCCCCTGATAATATGATACCTGACCCCCGGCAGGTCCTTGACCCTGCCTCCCCTGACCAGGACCACCGAGTGTTCCTGCAGGTTGTGACCTATACCGGGAATATAGGCGGTCACCTCAATACTATTGGTCAGACGCACCCTGGCCACCTTGCGCAGGGCCGAATTGGGTTTCTTGGGGGTAGTCGTATAGACGCGGGTACATACACCCCGCTTCTGGGGACATTCCCTTAAAGCCGGGGCTGTTGATTTTTGCGTTACTTTATCCCGGGCTTGCCTTACCAGCTGTTGTATGGTGGGCATTCCTTCCACCTCCTCGTAAATAGATGCAGGAGGCAAGAGGCAGGAAGCAAGATGGCCGTTGGAACTGGCTACGCCAGTTCCTGATTAAAGTTTGGCCTGCCTCTATTTTCTCCCTTTACTGGGGGCAACACGCTGTCATAAGCAGCTCCTACCCCTCATTGCTCCCGTATGCTGGCTCTTCGATGATGACGGCCGAGGCTGAGCCTACTTCAATGCCGCAGGCCCGCCCCAGCTCCTGCATGGAATCAACTTCAATCACTTCTATGCCGCGTTCAAGGCAAAGCTGCATTAACGGCCTGGTAACGTGGGTTTCAGCATCCCTGGCTATATAGACCGCCCGGGCTGTTCCTTTCATTACCGCCTTGGTGACCTGCTTGGTACCTACAGCCTTGCTGCTGGCCATTTGCAAACGCTCATAGGACATCAATCAACCCCCCTGAGCAGTCGCACTAAAATATATTATCACTTCCCGGTAGCCGTGTCAACAGAATCTGTCGCCGTTTCTGCGGTTTCGACCTCCGGCGTGACAACTTTTAACTGCCGGTAACGACTCATGCCTGTGCCTGCCGGGATGAGCTTGCCGATAATGACATTTTCTTTCAAGCCCAGGAGGGGATCCACCCGGCCTTTGATGGCTGCTTCCGTCAGCACCCGGGTCGTTTCCTGGAAGGAGGCCGCCGAAAGGAAGGAGTCCGTCGCCAGGGAGGCCTTGGTTATCCCCAGGAGTACCGGCCGGGCTGTAGCCGGCTTGCCCCCGCGGGCCTGGACCTGCAGGTTGACCTCATCAAATTCAAAGGAGTCTACCAGGGTCCCGGGCAGGAAGTCGGTGTCGCCTTCTTCTTCTACCTTGACTTTGCGCAGCATCTGGCGAATCATGACCTCGATATGCTTGTCGTTGATATCCACGCCCTGGAGACGGTAAACCCGCTGCACCTCGCGCAGGAGATAGACCTGCACGCCGCGTACACCTTTTACCTTCAGCAGGTCATGGGGGTTGACGGATCCTTCCGTTAACTCATCCCCGGCTTCTACATGGTCACCTTCGTTAACCTTGAGACGGGAGCCGTAGGGGACATGGTAGGAGAATTTCTCGCCCCCGGATTCGGTAATCTCGATCTCGCGCCGGCCGCGAACCTCATTAATAGCTGTAACAGTACCGGAGACTTCGCCAATAATGGCCTGGCCTTTGGGCTTGCGGGCTTCAAAGAGCTCTTCCACCCGCGGCAGGCCCTGGGTAATATCCTCGCCGGCCACACCGCCGGTGTGGAAAGTACGCATGGTCAGCTGGGTACCGGGCTCACCAATGGACTGAGCCGCAATATGCCCTACTGCTTCACCGATCTCCACCTTCTTGCCGGTGGCCATATCACGGCCGTAGCATTTACGGCAGACGCCGTAGCGGGTCTTGCAGGTGAGGACGGAACGAATCCGGGTCTTTTTGATACCGGCAGCCACTATGTCCCGGGCCGCGGTATCATTGATGATATCGCCGGCAGCCACCAGGAGTTCCCCGGTCGCCGGGTGGCGGATATCCTCCAGGGCATAGCGGCCGGCCAGGCGTTCCTCCAACTTTTCAATCACCTGGCTGCCCTCGTGGATCTCTTCAACTTCAATACCGGCTGTGGTACCGCAGTCGTCTTCCCGGATAATAACTTCCTGGGCCACATCCACCAGACGCCGGGTGAGGTAACCGGAGTCAGCCGTCCTTAAAGCCGTATCAGCCAGTCCTTTGCGGGCGCCGTGGGTGGAGATGAAGTAATCCAGTACCGTCAGGCCTTCGCGGAAATTGGCCTTGATGGGTAAATCGATAATCCGCCCCGAGGGATCGGCCATCAGGCCGCGCATACCGGCCAGCTGGCGGATCTGCTGCACATTACCGCGGGCGCCGGAGTTGGCCATCATAAAGACGGGATTGAACTTATCCATACCCTCCATCAGTTGTTTGGTCAGGGTATCGGTGGCACTGGTCCAGAGGCCGATAATCTTCTGATAGCGCTCCTCCTCGCTGATCAGCCCTTTACGGTACTGCTGGTCAATCTTTTCCACGGTGGCTTCGGTACCGGCGATTATTTCCTTTTTCTCCTCCGGCACGACAATGTCGTTGATGCCGATGGTAAATCCTGCCAGAGTCGAATAGTGAAAGCCCACTTTCTTAATCCCGTCCAGCAGGGTAGCAGTAGCTTCCGTCCCCAGGAAATTGTAGCAACGGGCGATGATTTCGGTCAGTTTCTTTTTATCGACTTCACAATTGTAATAACCCAACTCCGGGGGGATAGGTATTTCCCGGTTAAAGATGAGGCGGCCGATGGTTGTCTCCAGCAGTTCACCATCTTCCTGGCGTACCCTGACCATGGCGTGGACGTCAACATCCTTGTTGAGGTAAGCCATATAGGCCTCATCATAGCTGCAGAATACCTTCCCCTCACCCGGGGCGCCTTCTTTGACCGTAGTCAGGTAGTAAGAGCCCAGCACCATATCCTGAGTCGGCGAAACCACCGGCCGGCCGTCCTTGGGGTTTAAAATGTGATGGGCGGCCATCATTAAAATCCGCGCCTCGGCCTGGGCCTCGGCCGACAGGGGAACATGGACGGCCATCTGGTCCCCATCGAAGTCGGCGTTGTAGGCTGTACAGACCAGGGGATGGATCTGGATGGCCCGGCCTTCCACCAGGACCGGTTCAAAGGCCTGGATCCCCAGCCGGTGCAGGGTAGGTGCCCGGTTCAGAAGGACCGGATGTTCGGCGATAACCTCCTCCAGGACATCCCAGACCTCATTTTTCACCCGCTCCACCATGCGTTTGGCGCTCTTGATGTTATGTGCATAGCCTTCGCTCACCAATTTCTTCATGACAAAGGGCTTGAACAGTTCCAGCGCCATCTTCTTCGGCAGGCCGCACTGATGCAGCTTCAGCGTCGGGCCCACCACGATCACCGAGCGGCCGGAGTAGTCGACGCGCTTGCNNCCATGCGTTTGGCGCTCTTGATGTTGTGGGCCAGGCCCTGGTCTACCAGCCGTTTCATGACAAAGGGTTTGAAGAGTTCCAGGGCCATCTCTTTGGGGAGGCCGCACTGGTGCATCTTTAATTCCGGGCCAACGACGATAACCGAACGGCCCGAGTAGTCCACCCGCTTGCCGAGCAGGTTTTGCCGGAAACGACCCTGTTTACCTTTAAGCATGTCACTGAGGGACTTCAGGGGACGGTTGCCCGGTCCGGTTACCGGACGGCCGCGGCGGCCGTTGTCGATCAGGGCGTCGACGGCTTCCTGCAGCATCCGCTTTTCATTGCGCACAATGATATCCGGCGCTCCCAGGTCCAATAATCTCTTTAAGCGGTTGTTACGGTTGATAACCCGGCGGTAGAGGTCATTCAAGTCGGACGTAGCAAAGCGGCCGCCGTCGAGCTGGACCANNGATCATCCACTCCGGCCGGTTGCCGGAGGCACGAAAGGCCTCCACTACTTCCAGGCGGCGAATAGCCCGGATCTTGCGCTGGCCGCTGCTGTCTTTCAACTCCTGGCGCAGCTCGGCAGCCAGCTGTTCCAGGTCGATCTCCTGCAGCAGCTCTCGCACCGCTTCGGCCCCCATGGCCGCCTGGAACTGATTGCCGTATTTATCCCGGTATTCCCGGTACTCGGCCTCGGTCAGCAGCTGTTTCTTCAGCAGAGGGGTATCGCCGGGGTCGCCGACCACGTAAGCGACAAAGTAGAGGATCTTCTCCAGGGAACGGGGCGACATGTCAAGAATAAGTCCCATCCGGCTGGGGATACCTTTAAAATACCAGATATGGGATACCGGCGCCGCCAGTTCAATATGGCCCATCCGCTCCCGGCGGACCTTGGAACGGGTTACCTCAACACCGCAGCGATCGCAAACTATCCCCTTATAACGAACGCGCTTGTATTTGCCGCAGTGGCACTCCCAGTCCTTGGTAGGGCCAAAAATACGCTCACAGAAAAGACCGTCGCGTTCCGGTTTCAGAGTGCGGTAATTGATGGTTTCCGGTTTTTTGACCTCGCCACTGGACCAGGCCCGGATCTGTTCCGGTGAAGCCAGACCAATACGCATCCGCTCGAAATTACTTACATCCAGCATTAGTCCTGCCCCCTTGAAGAATAGATTTATTCTTCCTCATCAAAGTTACCGTCCGGAACCGCTCTGACCCGTGGTTTTGGAGTTATAAAGGCACTGTCGAAATCATCATCTTCCTCGACCTCCAGTTCCAGCTCGGCAGGGTCCAGGTCGGCAGGATCAAAGTCCAGGTCTTCATCCCCCTCTTCCTCGCCTTCTTCGCCGGCTTCACCGGGTCCTGTTTCCGCCTGGCCCTGGATATCCAGACCCAGCTCCTGAGCTGACTCGACAACATCGGCATCGTCTTCTTTAATCTCGATCTCTTCGTCTTCCTCCGAGAGGATCCTGACATCCAGGCCCAGGCTCTGCAGCTCCTTGATCAATACCTTGAAGGATTCCGGCACCCCCGGCTCGGGAACATTCTCTCCTTTGACGATGGCTTCGTAGGTCTTGACCCGGCCGACAACGTCATCGGATTTTACGGTCAGGATCTCCTGCAGGGTATAAGCAGCACCGTAGGCTTCCAGGGCCCAGACCTCCATCTCCCCGANNCCCCGAACCGCTGGCCGCCGAACTGGGCTTTACCACCCAGGGGCTGCTGAGTGACCAGGGAATAGGGGCCGGTGGAGCGGGCGTGTATCTTGTCGTCCACCAGGTGCGCCAGCTTCAACATATACATATAACCCACGGTAATGGGGCGGTCAAAAGGTTCGCCCGTGCGGCCGTCGTAAAGAACGGTCTTGCCGTTTTCGGGCAGATTTGCTTTTTGCAGTATCTCCTTAATCTCTTCTTCTGTAGCGCCGTCAAAGACCGGGGTGGCTACCGTTATTCCCAGGGCCCGTGCCGCCCAGCCCAGATGGGTTTCCAGAATCTGGC
>DFYS01000073.1:0-3085 GCA_002383405.1 Moorella sp. UBA4076 | reverse complement strand
CATGGCGTCCGGCCATCTTATCACCAACGGAGATCTTGCGTTTCTGAGCGACATAGGCCCGTACCAGTTCATTGACCCCCGGGGCCAGTTCATCGCCGTTCTCGCGGGAAAAAACCTTAACATCAACGACAATACCCGATTCGCCGTGGGGGACCCTGAGGGAGGTATCGCGCACCTCGCGGGCTTTTTCACCGAAAATGGCCCGCAAGAGGCGCTCTTCCGCCGTTAATTCTGTCTCGCCTTTGGGAGTGACTTTGCCGACCAGGATATCGCCGGGCCGTACTTCGGCGCCAATGCGGATAATACCGCGTTCATCCAGATCCTTTAGAACGTCCTCGCTGACGTTGGGTATATCGCGGGTGATCTCTTCCGGCCCCAGCTTGGTATCGCGGGCGTCACACTCGTATTCTTCAATATGAATAGAGGTAAAAACGTCTTCTTTGACCAGTTTCTCGCTAATGAGGATGGCATCCTCATAGTTATAACCCTCCCAGGTCATAAAGGCCACCAGGATATTACGGCCCAGGGCCAGCTCGCCCTGGCTGGTGGAAGGACCGTCGGCGACCGGCTGGCCGGCCGTCACCCGTTCACCCTGGCGCACAATGGGCCGCTGGTTGATGCAGGTGCCCTGGTTGGAACGGATAAATTTATGCAGGTGGTAGGTATCCAGGGTGCCGGCGTCATTGCGGATAACGATCTCGCGGGCGGTGACTTTTTCGACCGTACCGCCGTTTTTCGCCAGGACCACCACCCCGGAATCGTAGGCGGCGCGCCACTCAATACCGGTACCCACCACCGGAGCGTCTGTCTGTAAAAGGGGCACCGCCTGGCGCTGCATATTGGCCCCCATCAAGGCGCGATTAGCGTCGTCATGTTCCAGGAAGGGGATCAGGGCGGTGGCCACACTGACCATCTGCTTGGGGGAGACGTCCATATAGTCGACCCGCTCCGCCGGGACAACGACGATTTCGCCGGCATGACGGGCGTTGACTCTTTTGTCCAGAAAATGGCCCGCTTCATCCAGGGGAGCATTGGCCTGGGCGACGACGTACTTGTCCTCTTCGTCGGCAGTCAGGTAATCAATTTCGTTGGTTACTACGCCCTTTTCTTTATCCACCCGGCGATAGGGGGTTTCAATAAAGCCGAATTTATTGATGCGGGCATAGGTGCTTAAAGATCCGATCAGGCCGATGTTGGGGCCTTCCGGCGTCTCGATGGGACACATGCGGCCATAGTGGGATGTGTGGACGTCACGTACCTCAAAACCGGCCCGCTCGCGGGAAAGGCCGCCCGGTCCCAGGGCCGACAGGCGCCGTTTGTTGGTCAGCTCGGCCAGGGGATTCGTCTGGTCCATAAACTGGGATAGCTGGCTGGAGCCAAAGAACTCCTTGATGGCCGCCACCACCGGCCGGATATTGATCAGCACCTGGGGGGTAATAACATCTACATCCTGGATCGTCATCCGCTCCCGCACCACCCGTTCCATACGCGCCAGGCCGATGCGGAACTGGTTTTGCAGCAGCTCGCCGACGGAGCGCACGCGACGGTTACCCAGGTGGTCGATATCATCCGGTTTTACTTCCCCGTCCATGAGGCGCAGCAGGTATTTGATGGCGTAGATAATATCCTCGCGGGTCAGGCAACGGATGTATTCCTGGCGACCGTCGACCTCCTGAGTCAGGATGCCGTGGCCGAGCTTTTTATGGAGCTTGTAGCGGCCCACATTGCCCAGGTCATAGCGCTTGGGGTCGAAGAAGAGGGACTCCAGGAGATTGCGGGCGCTTTCTACCGTGGGGGGTTCCCCGGGGCGCAGGCGTTTATAGATCTCTACCAGGGCTTCCTCTTCAGAATCGCTGTTGTCTTTCTCCAGGGTATTCTGGATACGCACATCGTAATCAAAGAGATCGAGAAGGCGGACATTGGTAGGATAACCCAGGGCCCGCAGCAATACGGTAGCCGGGATTTTACGCGTGCGATCAATACGCACGTAGATGCTTTCCGTATTATCGGTTTCAAACTCCAACCAGGCGCCGCGGTTGGGTATCAGGGTGGCGCCATAGACCATGGTGCCGCTGGCGTCGATGCTTTCGGTATAATAGGCTCCCGGCGAGCGGACCAGCTGGCTGATAATGACTCGCTCGGCACCGTTGATGATAAAGGTACCCTTTTCTGTCATCAGGGGAAAATCCCCCATAAAGACTTCCTGTTCTTTAACCTCACCGGTTTCCTTGTTAATCAGGCGCACTTTGACCCGCAGGGGGGCAGCAAAGGTCATGTCCCGTTCTTTACACTCATCTTCGCAATACTTGGGTTCGCCCAGGGAGTAATCAACAAACTCCAGGACCAGGTTGCCGGTAAAATCCTGGATTGGTGAAATATCGCGCAAAATCTCCCGTAAACCCTCTTCAATAAACCACTGGTAGGAGTTACGCTGGATCTCAATCAGGTTCGGTAACTCCTGGGTCTCCTTGATTTTGGCGAAGGTCCACCTTTCCCTGGTCCCGACTTTGACCGGATAAGCCAAATATGGTCCCCCCCCACAAGAAATTCAAAAGCAAGGTGTTTAACAACCTCGCTTTTGCTCTCTAAAGTTCCTGCTACCTATTATTGCCGTTCCAGAAATTAGTTAATCATCCCATCGCAAGTAAATGGCATTTTATTATGTTAGCACAAGGGAATGGCGGTGTCAAGGGGGATTTTTACTTTTGTCACCGGGCTGTGATGCGGTAATTCAACGGGTAAATCCGGAAATATCGCACGTGCAAGTAGGTTTTAGATGCGTCAGCACTGTGTCATCGAGCAAGTCGTTGACGGTAAAATTACTAACAGGCAGGCTGCCGAGGTCTTAGGCTTAACTGAACGCCAGGTCATTCGCTTGAAGGAGAGGATGAAAGCTGAAGGGGTTACGGGCCGGCCGCCTGGTGAGACGGGTTTCCCGCGGGCGCTGCAGCAATAGAAGAGCCGGGGTAGTGGGCCCCGGCTCCGGGAGATGCCTGTTTTAGTAACTGTAGTAACTACCCCGAAAATAGCGTTCCGCCTGCGCTACTGTACCTGGGGGTAAAGCAGGTTCCCTCCGGGCGCCACT
>DFYS01000102.1 GCA_002383405.1 Moorella sp. UBA4076 | reverse complement strand
CAGCCTGATAGCAATAGCCCGGAAATCTGTATATGGCTGAACGGGTTTGTGATCCTGACGGCAGGCAGCGCTAATGCTGCTTAGAGAAGGTAGCCTGAGCAGTTACGTTGATTATTCTATTTAGCACCTGCAAGTTGTTGTACTCGGCAACTTGTTTCTGTAAGCCCCGCGAGGCCCTCCCAAAGCGGGCATCTAAATACTGGCAGATGGCTTCCCGCGCCATTTCCACCTTACCTTCCGTCCTGCCTTCTACCTCGCCTTCCAACCTGCCTTCAGCCCTGGCCCCCTCCATCATGGAGATTTTATCGCGCAGGGCTTTCTCCCGCAATTCGTACAGCCGCCGTTCCTGCTCGCTGCGCTTAAAGGCTTCCTCAATAGTCAACGCTCTGCGGATGGNNTCCATTTCTTCGCCTTCGAGGTTGTACCGGCTATATCGAGGCAAAAACCCGCGCAAGGTCAATCGTGAGGCCCGGAAAGACGGTGACCGGCGCCTTATCTTGTTCGGTGTACGTCTCAGGCCGGCCATATCGTTTATTTTCCTGCAAGGTGAATACACTGACGAATTTTCCCTCCGGTTCCAGAATCCAGTATTCCTTCACGCCTGCTGCTTCATAAATATTGAATTTGAGCACTTTATCCTTCCTTGAAGTAGAGGGTGAGGATATTTCGATGATAAGTTCGGGAACGCCATGATAGCCTGTGCCTTTCAGGCCGCGATCATTGCATATTACTACCAGGTCCGGCTGGATAACATTGGTGGTTTGCTCATCCGGTTCGTGTGCTGAAGATATTCTTAAGTCAAAAGGAGCGGTAAACACTCGACACGGCTTGCCTTGCAAATAATTAGCAAACTGCCGGGACAATTCCAGGGAAACAGCCTGATGCTGCCATGAAGGCGCCGCTTGCATAAAAGGTACGCCGTCAATGATTTCCCATCTTTCGTCTTCCGGCAATGTTAAGTAATCGGCATAAGTATATCGTTTATTTTTCTGCGGTATCGGCATAGTGATGCTTCCTTTCCCGCTCTTTTTGATGTTCTGTAACTACTCGCTTTCAGATGGAACTTGCCTTAATTCTATCATAGTATATACCCTGTAAGGCTACAAATCCTTCCCGCATTGAACCAGGCCTGACGCATCCAAAACCTGCTTCAGGGTATGGTCTTGATTTCCCGATTGAGTTATTACCTTTTAATCATCTTTAGCTACTGCCATCCTCTCAATGATGGCGCGGGCGTCATCCAGGGAAGCGGCGGTGTAGATCTTGTTGATGATTCTATTTAGCACCTGCAGGTTGTTGTACTGACTGACTTGTTTTTGTAAGCCCCGTGAAGCCCTCCCAAAGCGGGCATCTAGATACTGACAGATGGCTTCTGCTTTGCCTTCCACCCTGCCTTCAGTCCTTGCCCCATCTACCATGGAGATTTCATCGCGCAGGGCCTTTTCCCGCAATTCGTACAGCCGCCGTTCCTGCTCGCTGCGATTAAAGGCTTCTTCAATAGTCAGCGCCCTGCGGATGGCCGGGTTGGCCATAGCGATCGCCTCCATTTCTTCGCCTTCCAGGTTGTTTAAGTACATCAGCCAGGCTTCCAGCGTGTCTTGCGGTTGCTTTTTTGCAGGCACGCCGGCCACCCCTCTGCTGTTGTTATTATATCATGGTTCTCCCCGTTGGCGAAATAGTTGCAACGGTTGCGTATGGTTTTGCCATTGAGAACCTACGTTACGCATACATATATTCGCCATTATTATCTATTTTCCTGCTGCCGCTGCCGGTTCTAAATAAATTTTCTGCCTGTGAAGTTGTTTGTACCATAAATTCCTAGCAGGCCACAATAAAAAATCGCACCCGTGGTATCACCACGGGGCCTGATCGTAATTCCACAGCCGCGGCTTCGAGCGCATCAGAAATAAAAAAAAGATTGACCTTGCACCAAAGGCCTTGCTCCCGGCGATCCAAGTATGATATAATCTACCGGAAAAGCTTCCCTGCTCCACCGGCAGGTGGGGCCATAAGTCCACAGGGAGGAGGTGTTCCCGCATGCGCGGCTACGAAGTTATCCTCATCGTCAAGCCTGACCTGGAAGCCGAAGCTACCGCCGCGGTGGTAGAGAAATTCACCAAATTGATAGCTGACCAGGGCGGCCAGGTTACTGAGGTCGAACAGTGGGGTAAGAAACGGATGGCCTATGAGGTACGCAAGTACCGGGAGGGCTATTATGTCCTGATGCGATTTAAAGGCGATGCAGCTGTAGCCCAGGAACTGGAGCGGGTATTAAAGATTACTGATGAGGTAATCCGCTACCTGATAACACGCCTGGAAGAAGAAGCCAGTTAAGATAAGGCGGTGGGAGAGGCATGTTAAACCGGGTAATTCTTATCGGCCGGCTGACGCGGGATCCGGAACTGCGCTATACGGCCAGTGGGGTTGCTGTCGCCAGCTTCACACTGGCGGTGGACCGAAATTATGTCAACCAGCAGGGCGAACGGGGAACTGACTTTATTCGCATTACTGTCTGGCGGAAACTCGCGGAAAACTGCGCCAACCACCTGAACAAGGGTCGCCTGGTGGCCGTTGACGGCCGCATCCAGACACGCTCCTATGAAACCCCTGATGGCCAGAAACGCCAGGCTACCGATGTGGTAGCTGAAGACGTCCGCTTTCTGGACTGGCCCAAAGATGGGAAGGGAGCCGGTGGGGTAAGTACTGCCACCGGTGCTGGGAGCGGTACCGGTGGCGGCGGCTTTAACCAGGACTTCGGCGACCTGGGGACGGAAGTTGAGATGAGCGAGGACGACCTGCCTTTTTAAATGGATTACTTCATCGTTGCCGGGGGCCTATCTGCTGGACCGGCTTCGGAAGTAAGACGGCCAAACAAGTTTGATGCTTTTCAGGATTCCGGCTGGGAGTGTCTGCTGCCACCCGGGCCTGTTCTGCAGCCGGGTTTGCCTATCAGCATACTGGTCGGTAGCGAATATCTCCGTACCAGGTGGGGAATTGATGATTCCCAGTATGCAGGCAAGCAAGTATATATAGCCAGGATCAGTGCTGACGCATCAAAAACCTGCTTGCACGCGCGATACTTCCAGATTCCCCCATTGAATTATGGCGACCAAATAATTAGCTCATCTTAAGATTAGGCGCCAATTTATAAGAGCATGCGTCAGACCTGAGCCAGGATACCCTGGAAGTGGCAACTGGATAAAACGACTAAATAACGGGGCAACTGACAAGAGGTGAAATAGATTTTGCGACGGGACAAGAAACGTGCGCGGAAGCGGGTTTGCAGCTTCTGTGTCGATAAAGTTGAACAGGTCGACTACAAGGATATCAGCCGCCTCCGCCGTTATATCAGCGAACGGGGTAAAATTTTACCCCGCCGTATTTCCGGCAATTGCGCCCGCCACCAACGCCAGCTGACAGCGGCGGTTAAACGGGCGCGCGCTGTCGCCATGCTCCCCTTCACGGCGGAGTAGCTGTGTATAGTTTAAAATAGCGTAACTGTCCGGGTCACCATCTTCCAAACTATCCCGGAGCGCTACCTGTCGTCAGGGTCACGAACCTGGCCGGCCTTTGGACGGTTTTCCCCGGCTATTGCTATATAGCCGACCGTAAGAAAGAAGCCAGGCAGTCACAAAACAGCTTAACTAATAGCCATAGCGGTCAGCTATCACCGTGGCGAAAAGATGAAGATGCAGAAAGCCGGGGATGATAGTTGACGGATACCACGCGAATGGGTGCAGAGAGGATGAGGGAGCCTGGTCACTCCCTCTTTTTCATATTCCCGGCAGGTAAAGTAGCCTGCGCCGGCGAATAGTATTAAAGACCGCCAGGAATGAACCGGCATAGCAACCGGCTTGATTTGGGTGATAAGGCAATGCAGAGCGAAGGCAGGGTAGCAGCCCTGGCCGAAGGGGCCCTCATGGCGGCCCTGACGGTGGTGCTGGTGCTCACCGGCTATTTTATCCCCTTTTTGCAGGTACTGACCAATATTATCTGGACGGTCCCCATTGTCGTCCTCATCGTCCGGCGTGACTTGCGCCTGGGTATAATGGCTACATTTGTTGCCGGCCTGGCGATATCCTTTTTCACCGGGCCGATAAATGGGGCCTTGTTGTTCAGCCAGTTTGCCGCTCTGGGGCTCGTTTACGGTTACCTTTTTAAGAACAACGCCCGCCCCGGGCCTATCCTGGCGGCAGGAGCGATTGTTTCCCTGCTGTCCCTGCTGCTGAACCTGGGGCTAACTTCCTGGTTGACCGGGTTACCCCTGGGAGGGCTGCTGCAGGAGTTTGAAGCGGCCGTAAATTATACGATGGATTTCTACCATCGCACGGGGATGCTGGAGCACATGGGCGGCCAGGGAATGACCCTGGAGCAGCTGCAAGCCACCTTTGCCGGTATGATCGATTTACTGCGGCTGCTGTTGCCTGGCATTCTCATCTCCGCGGCCATCCTGGCTGCTTTTGTCAACTACCTGGTAGCGGCCAAAATCCTGCAGCGCCTGGGCCTTGCCAACAGACAATTACCCCCTTTCCGCTACTGGCAGCTGCCCTGGTATTTCATCTGGGGGGTGATTGCCGGGCTGGGCCTGTGGCAGCTGGGGGACTATTACGGGCTGGATTTGGCCAGCCGGGCCGGGGTGAACATCCTCTATGTCTACCTGCCCCTTCTGGCGGGGAACGGCCTGGCAGCCGTAAGCTTTATATTCTACCACTGGAAAATAGCATCTTTTCTCAAGGCGGCACTTGCTGTCTTTGCCCTGCTCAATCTGCCGGTGGCGTGTACGGCCCTGGTAGCAGTGGGTTTATTCGACCCTTTTTTAAGCTACCGCCGGCGCCTGCAGCCGCCGGCGGGTAAAGGAGAGTGAGGTTATGAAGGTTATTTTAACTGCCGATGTCGCCAAGCTCGGCAACCGGGGGGCTGTGGTGGAAGTAGCCGAGGGCTATGCCCGCAATTACCTGTTTCCCCGCGGCCTGGCCATGGAAGCCACCTCCGGACGGATGAAGGAACTGAGCCGGGAAGAGCAACGCCGGCAGGAGAAAAAGAACCAGGTGCTGGCGCAGGCGCGGCACCAGGCCGGCCGGATCAACGGCGCTACAGTCCAGGTGACCACCCGCGCCGGGGACCAGGGCAAACTATTTGGTTCCGTTACCAATAAAGAAATAGCCCGGGCAATTAAAAGCACTTTCCAGATCAATATCGATAAGCGTAAAATAGATCTGGAAGAGCCGATCAAAGCCCTGGGCAACTATGAAGTGATCCTGAAACTGCATCCGGAGGTCCAGGCGCGCCTGCGGGTACAGGTGATAGCGGAAGGGAGTCAGAGCAATGGCTAAAAGTAAAATCCAGGCAATTAATCCTGATAAAGACGTTTTACCCATTCTGAGCAGCGACGATCATGTACTGGATCGCGCGGTGGCGGCTTTATACGGCGTTTTATGCGATATTTACGGTACGGATAAAGTGATCCTGCGGGCCAGCAAGCTGGAAGCGCTGGATTTGATGCGTTCCGACGATCTGGCGGCGCGGGTGCTGGCCCTGGAGAAGTTGATTTACGAGGACCCGACGATTAACAATGTACCGGCAGAAGATGAAATTCCCCAGGTTCTGGTAGCCCTGCAGGAAGAGATTGCTGATTATATCGCCCGGCGTTCAGTGGAGGAGAAACTGGAGCAGCGCATTACCGACAGGATGCAGGAGCGCCACGAGCAATATATCCAGGAGATTCGCCGCCAGGTGCTCAAGGAAAGCAGCGGGCTGGAAAACGCCCAGACCCTCAAAAAACTGGCTATTCTGGAAAAGATGTCCCAGACCACTCTCTCGCGGACGGCCCTGGAAGCCCTGCGCCCGCAACACCTGGAGGAGATCGTCGGCCAGGAGCAGGGGGTGCAGGCGATGCTGGCCAAACTCGCCTCGCCCTTTCCCCAGCATATGATTATCTATGGCCCGCCGGGGGTGGGGAAAACGACGGCAGCCCGCCTGGCTCTGGCAGAGGCTAAAAAAATAAGCAGCTCACCATTTAAATCCAGGGCGCCTTTTGTCGAAGTGGATGGAACCACCCTGCGCTGGGACCCCCGCGAAGTGACCAATCCCCTGCTGGGGTCGGTCCATGACCCCATTTACCAGGGGGCGCGGCGGGAGCTGGCCGAGAGCGGCGTGCCGGAACCCAAGCTGGGGCTGGTGACGGAGGCCCACGGCGGCATCCTCTTTATTGACGAGATCGGCGAAATGGACCCCCTGCTTCTCAACAAGCTCTTAAAGGTCCTTGAGGATAAGCGGGTGGAGTTTGATTCCTCTTACTATGACCCCGGCGACAAAAGCGTACCCAAGTATATCAAAAAGCTTTTCAAGGAAGGGGCACCGGCCGATTTTATCCTCATCGGGGCCACCACCCGGGAGCCGGAGGATCTGAATTCGGCGTTGCGCTCCCGTTGCGCCGAGGTATTTTTTGAACCGCTGACGCCGTCTCATATCCAGACCATCGTCAAAGAAGCCGCCGCCAGGCTGGGGGTCAAGCTGGAACCGGCGGTGCCGGAAGTGGTCGCCGAATATACCATTGAAGGCCGCAAGGCGATCAATATCCTCGCCGAGGCCTACGGCCTTAGCCTTTACCAGCAGCAAAGCAAGAAGGGACGCCGCCGCCGCTTGATCACTGTGGATAATGTCAGGCAAGTTTTAAGGAGCGCCCGCCTGACCCCTTACGCGATCGTCAAAGCCCGGGAAACCCCGGAGGTGGGCCGGACACCCGGCCTGGCTGTAGCCGGGTTTGTCGGTTCGGTGCTGGAGATTGAGGCCGTGGCTTTCCCGGCCCGCGAAGCGGGCAAAGGGAGTATTCGCTTTAATGAGACAGCCGGCAGCATGGCCCGCGATTCCGTCTTTAATGCGGCGGCGGTATTCCGCCTCCTGACGGGTGAGGACATTTACAACTACGACGTCCACGTCAATATTGTCGGCGGGGCGAATATTGACGGCCCTTCGGCCGGCCTGGCTATTATCGCCGCCATTATCAGCGCTATCCAGGAGCGGCCGGTACGTCAGGACGTTGCTGTCACCGGGGAGATATCCATTCAGGGGAAAGTCAAGCCGGTAGGCGGGGTGCTGGAGAAAATCTACGGCGCCAAGCAAGCGGGGATGAAGATGGTGTTAATCCCGGCGGAAAATTCCGGCGAGATACCGGCCGGCCTGAAGGGGATTACCGTCCAGCCTGTAGCCACGGTCGCGGAAGCCCTGGATTACCTGATGCCGGCGCCGGCGCGGGCTAAAAGCCGGCGGCGGTCGCGGGTAGGTGCCTGAGCCATGGCTGTCGTAATGGAAAAGCTCCCGCCCCAGAGCCTGGAGGCCGAACAGTCGGTCCTGGGGGCGATGATGCTGGACCGGGAGGCGTTACTGAACGCCCTGGAAATCCTTAAAGTTGAGGATTTCTACCGCGAAGCCCACCGCCTCGTTTACCGGGCCATCCTCGACCTCAATGAGCGCAGCGAAGCCGTCGACCTGCTGACGGTGACGGAGGAGCTGCGCCGCCAGGGCCAGCTGGAGATCGTCGGCGGGGCGGCCTACCTTACCTCGCTGACGGGCGATGTACCCAGCGTAGCCAATGCCGCTTATTACGCCCGCCTGGTAGCGCAAAAGGCGACCTTACGGGCGCTGGTGCAGGCCGCCGGTCGCATTACCGAACTGGCTTTAAGCGAAGCGGGGGAAGTGGACCAGATCCTCGATGAGGCCGAGCGCCTGGTCTTTGAAGTGGCCGGCGGCCGCCGCCGCAGCGGTTTTGTGCTGATCAAAGATGTCCTGCTGCAAACCTTTGCCCAGCTGGAGCGTTTGAGTGCCCATAAAGGTGAAGTTACCGGCGTGCCCACCTTTCATGACCTGGACCGCCTTCTTTCCGGCCTGCAACCCTCTGACCTTATCATCTGCGCCGCCCGGCCGGGGATGGGCAAGACCTCTTTTTGCCTGAATATCGCCCAGCAGGTAGCAGTCAAACAAAAGCTGCCAGTGGCTATCTTCAGCCTGGAGATGTCGCGCGACCAGCTGGTGCAGCGGCTGCTGGCCGCCGAAGCCATGGTTGAACAGCATCGCCTGCGGACGGGCTTTTTAAGCGAAGACGACTGGGCGCGTTTGGTCAACGCCGCCGGTATCCTGGGGGAGGCCCCCATCTATATTGATGATACGCCGGCCATCTCGGCCCTGGAGGTGCGGGCCAAAGCGCGGCGCCTGCAGGCGGAAAGCGGCCTGGGCCTGGTGATGGTTGACTACCTGCAGCTGATGCAGGCGCACCGTCGGGTCGACAGCCGCCAGCAGGAGATTGCCCTCCTCTCCCGCGCCATGAAGTCCCTGGCGCGGGAGTTAAATGTACCGGTGATGGTCCTTTCCCAGCTGAACCGGGGTGTCGAGCAGCGCCAGGATAAGCGCCCGGTCATGGCCGACCTGCTGGAAAGCGGCGCTATCGAAGCCGACGCCGACGTGATTATCTTCCTCTACCGGCCGCAGTATTATGACCCTGACACCGAGAGAAAGGGCATCGCCGAGGTAATTGTGGCCAAGCATCGCAACGGCCCGGTAGGGATGGTGGAAATGGCTTTTCTGCCGGAATTCACCAAGTTCGTCGACCTGGCCCCGGAGCCGGCAGGGGGGTAATGAAGTGCGGTTTATGAAAAGGCTCTAACGGGGATATTGGCGGGAAAATAAGGTTAAGGCAGGTAGCATCGATGCGTACCGGTACAGCCAGTTTGCCCCTCCACGGCGGCCACTGCCCGCCCTGGCTTTTTGAACGCATGCAGCGCCTGGGACCGGCCATCCTGGAGGTAATCGCCCGCGAGTTCGGCCCGGCCGAGGTTTTGCGACGCCTGAGCGACCCCTACTGGTTCCAGGCATTTGGCTGTGTCCTTGGTTTTGACTGGCATTCCTCGGGTTTAACTACCACCCTGTGCGGTGCCCTCAAAGAGGGTTTGCGCGGCCGGGAGAAGGACCTGGGCCTGGTCATTGCCGGCGGCAAGGGCCGTACCTCCCGCCAGACGCCACGGGAGATCGCAACGGCGGCCGACCGGCTGGCCCTTACCTCCCTGCAGCCGGGGGAACTGGTCTATGCCAGCCGCATGGCCGCCAAGGTTGATAACACCGCCCTCCAGGACGGCTACCAGCTCTACCACCACGTCTTTTGCTTCACGTTTGACGGCCGCTGGGCCGTGGTGCAACAGGGGATGAATGAAACCAGCCGGATGGCCCGGCGCTATCACTGGTTGAGCGAAGGAGTGCAGGATTTCGTCTGTGAACCCCATGCCGCCATTTGCTGTGACACCAAAGAAACGGCCCTCAACATGGTAGCCGGGGAAAGCCAGGCCTCGCGGCAGGTGGTGACCGAGCTGGGGCAGCAGCCCCCGCATAAGGTTGTGGCGGAGTTTAATCGTATCCTGGAAGCGGGCCTGCCCGACCTGGCCCTGCCATGGCGCCATGACGTGCCCCGGGCGAGTTATCTAAACAAGGCTTTGCTCAAGGTTTATGATATCCAGCCGCGGGATTTTGCTGCCGTCCTGGGGGTGGAAGGCGTGGGGCCGAAGACCATCCGCGCCCTGGCCATGGTGGCCGAAGTGGCCTACGGCGCTGCAGCCAGCTTCCGTGACCCGGTTCGCTACAGCTTCGGCCACGGGGGCAAAGACGGTCACCCCTACCCGGTCGACCGTCAGGTCTACGACCGCTCCATCGCCGTCCTGGAACAGGCCCTGGCGGCGGCCAAAATCGGCCATAGCGACAGGATGCAGGCTTTAAGGCGATTGGGTAATTTCGTCAGCAATGAGACCGATTTATTACCAGCTGGACAGTAGTTGAGATTGCCTTCAGGGATTCAATCGTTTACTGGCCTCGATAATAGTTATACCGACCAGTGTGTCCCCCTTATAACGGAAGAGAATATTCTCATCACCAATTTCAGTATCATCCGCCGGTTCCCTGCTAAAAGTAATATATAAAACATCGGCCTCCCTATCGTAATCAACCCACAAGTGGTTTACTGGTATTCTTGTCAGGTAGGGAATAGCCTGCATTAAACCCATTACATCTGCCTTTTCCATATTAATTCCCTCCGTTCAATTTGACGTATTCGCCTGGTAAGAAATGCCGTAATAACAAACCCATCAATTGAAGATGCTTCCCTATACACAACTACAAGGTACTTTCCTTTAGTGACAGTTGTTATCGCAAGTAATTCATCTTTCTCACCCTTAACTATAAATTCGGGCCATGCTACCGTTCCCAGTACATCATGATAGTAACCGGCAAGTTCAGGATGACCCTCAACGATATGTAACCAGCGTTCCGCAGGAAGGCGAACAGGTATACGATTTATAGAAGTTACTATATCCATTAATCATTTCCCTTTTACCTTGATGCTATCCATTATACCATGAAATGAATCTGAATTTGATATCTCGCGATCACTCAATTAAAATTAACAAAAGGTCGAGTTCACCCTGGCATTAGCTTGAGAATCCAACAAAAAATAAACCGCCGCGCGGCAATCGCGTGGCGGTTGTCATGCTACCCCTGGCGGGCAAGTCTGAACTGTAGTTTACCCCAGCATCTCCTGCAGATCCTCTTCCGGTGTGGTGATGGGCTTCAGGTTGTAGTTCTCCTGCAGGATCTTCAGGACGCCAGGCGTCAGGAAGGCCGGCAGGCTGGGGCCGATGCGGATGTTCTGCACCCCCAGGTCGAGGAGGGTCAGCAGGATGGCCACGGCCTTCTGCTCAAACCAGGAGAGAACTATGCTCAAAGGCAGTTCGTTGACACTGCACTTAAAGGCGGCGGCCAGGGCCAGGGCCACCTGCAGGGCTGAGTAAGCGTTATTGCACTGGCCCATATCCAGCAGCCGCGGGATGCCGTCAATATCCCCCAGGTCCAGGTGGTTGAAGCGGTATTTGCCGCAGCCCAGGGTCAGGACGACGCAGTCTTTGGGCACCTTCTCCACAAACTCGGTGTAGTAGTTGCGGCCGGGTGTGGCGCCGTCGCAGCCGCCGACCAGGAAGAAGTGGCGGATCTTGCCGGCCTTAACAGCCGCAATGATCTTATCGGCCAACCCTAAGACCGCCTGGTGATGGAAACCGGTGGTCAGCACGCCGCCGGCTTTTTCCTCCAGGGAGGGCAGGGATTTGGCCTTTGCAATAACCGGGGTGAAGTCACGGTTCTTAATATGGGTTACTCCGGGCAGGCCGGCGATGCCGCAGGTGAACATCCGCTCCCGGTAGGACTCCCGGGGAATTAAGACGCAGTTGGTGGTCCCCAGGATAGCGCCGGGGAAGGCATCGAACTCCTTTTTCTGGTTCTGCCAGGCACTG
The DNA here is from genome assembly GCA_002383405.1 of Moorella sp. UBA4076. Classification (GTDB taxonomy): domain Bacteria; phylum Bacillota; class DSM-521; order Neomoorellales; family Neomoorellaceae; genus Neomoorella. The sequence goes on along the minus strand of DFYS01000102.1, from coordinate 15,746 downwards.
CCGTAGTTGCCGGCCAGGTGAGGGAACTTATGCAGCTCCGGATAGGCGTGCGCCGGCAGCATCTCGCCGTGGGTATAGACGTTGATGCCCGTGCCCTCCGTCTGGCGCAGGAGCTCGTAGAGATCGAGCAGGTCGTGGCCGGTGATGAGGATGCCGGGGCCGGCCTTGGTGCCGGTGGCGACCGGCGTCGGTACCGGGGCGCCAAAGCGCTCTACGTGGGCGCGGTCCAGCAATTCCATGGCTTTGAGGTTCATGGCGCCCAGCTTCAGGGCTGTTTCTATGTGACGATTGAGGTCAAAATCGACGTTCGTCAGGGTGGTAAACAGCGCCTCATGCATAAAACCGTCTACTTCGGTATCGACGGCGCCCAGCTCGCGGGCGTGATAAGCATAAGCGGCGACGCCTTTCAGGCTGATGATAATGGTATCCTGCAGGCTGGCGATATCCTCGTTTTTGCCGCAGACACCCACTTTGGTGCAGCCGCTGCCGCCGACGGTCTGCTCGCACTGGTAACAAAACATGGCTTCTCCTCCTTATATGATATGAGATGGGGGATTACCCTTAAACTTTTCGGGACATGTTGATCATAAACGATGGCCAGCGGCCTGACTGTGACCTGGATCACAATTCTCGGCAGATTGGTATTATATAGCTACTTTTTTTTGCCCGCGGCTATTGCCAGATAACGGCGCGGGGTGTTAAAATAGTTACAGGCACTACCTCACAGGCAGGAGTGCACCAAAACTATCGACACTTAATATGGGTTACATTTAAAAAAGCATTTCCGCTTGGATCGATAGCGACCGAGACGGGTGAATGGGGCCAAGGCTTCCGGCAGCTCGTCGGGGGCTTTTTTAATGCTGTTACGCCATTATATAGCAGGGAATACTGTTGTTGCCGGCAACTCGCTTCGGCCCGTGCGGTCGAGAAAGGTAAAACAGGGGGTGGGCCAGATGCAGGTAAGTATTATCGGTGCCGGCGCCGTCGGTACCGGCATGGGCATCCTGCTAAGCCAGCGTGGCTATACCATCGCCGGCGTGGCCAGCCGTACGCTTATATCGGCGCAGCGGGCGGCGGCACGGCTTTCGTGTCCTGCTTGCGAGCAGCCGGAAGAAGCAGCCCGGCGGGCGGATATTGTCTTGATCACCACCAGTGACCGGGCCATTGGAGCGGTGGCCGCCGCTATTGCAGGCCGGGGTGGTTTCAGGACCGGCCAGACGGTCATCCATATGAGCGGTTCGTTAACTGCGGCGGTGCTGGCGCCGGCACAGCAGGCCGGCGCCCGGATATTAAGCCTGCACCCGCTGCAGTCCTGCGCCGACGCTGACCGGGCGGTTGCCAACCTGCCGGGGTCCGTATTCAGCCTCGAGGGCGACCGGGAAGCCCTGCCTTTAGGTAAACGCCTGGTAACCGACCTGGGGGGCGAGTATTTCGTTATCAGCCCTGATGCAAAGCCCCTTTACCACGCCGCCGCGTGCGTCGCCTCCAATTACCTGGTCAGCCTGGTTGACTTGAGCCGCCGCCTCATGCAGGCCGCCGGTATGGAAGCGGAGATGGCTGCTCATGCCCTGGATCCTTTAATTAAAGGTACCCTGGAGAATATTAATGATAAGGGTATTCCCGGCGCCCTGACCGGCCCCATTGCCCGCGGTGATTTCAGTACGGTGCGCGACCACCTGCGGGCCATGGCCGTTGCTGCTCCCCATCTGGAGGAGACCTACCGTGCCCTGGGGCGTTATACAGCCGGGGTGGCGGGACGTAAAGGCAGTATCGACGCTCGTAAAGTCGCCCTGTTTACCGAAATATTTGCCACCAGGGCGGGAACAGGAAACAGGAGGCGGGAAGCAGGAAGCAAGAGATAGGAAGCAGGAAGCAAGAGGCAGGAGGCAACAACAACCGTGGCGATATTGACAACCGTGGCCGCTGTCCGCCAGTACGTGGCGGCAGCCAGAAAGCAGGGCAAAAGTATCGGCCTGGTACCCACCATGGGTTACCTGCATGAAGGCCATTTGACCCTGGCGCGCACCGCCCGGGAGCAGGATGACGTCGTCATCATGAGCATCTTTGTCAACCCGACCCAGTTTGGTCCCGGAGAAGACCTGGACCGTTACCCCCGCGACCTGGAGCGGGACCAAAAGCTGGTCGCCGCAGCCGGGGTCGATGCCCTCTTTGTGCCCCCGGTGGAGGAGATGTATCCGCCCCGTTATGCTACCTATGTCCAGGTCGAGGGAGTAACGGAGGTGATGTGCGGCGCCTCCCGTCCCGGTCACTTTCGTGGTGTAGCCACCGTCGTCAGCAAGCTCTTCAACATCGTCCAGCCCGACCGCGTCTATTTCGGCCGTAAGGATTACCAGCAGGCGGTGGTCATCAAGCGCATGGCCAGGGATCTCAATTTCCCGGTTGACATAATAACAGTAGCGACCGTTCGCGAGCCGGACGGCCTGGCGCTGAGTTCCCGCAACAAGTACTTAAGCCCGGCCGAACGCCGCAGTGCCCTTGCCCTCTACCGCGCCCTGAACCTGGCGGCCGGCCTCATCCGCAGCGGCGAACGCAGTGCCGCTGTAGTCCGGGAAGCCATCACCGGGGAAATCCTGGCCCACCCGTTGACGCGGATTGATTATGTCGCTATCAGCGACGCCGAGACCCTGGAACCCCTGGAGGAAATCAGGGGACAGGTGTTGCTGGCCCTGGCCGTTGAGGTGGGAAATACCCGTTTGATTGATAATCTTACCCTGGAGGTGCACAATGATGTGGCGCATCATGATGAAAAGTAAACTGCACCGGGCGACGGTTACCGAGGCCAACCTGAACTATATGGGCAGCATAACTATCGACCGCGACCTCATGGCTGCGGCTGATATTTTCCCCAATGAGAAGGTGCAGGTGGTCAATAATAATAATGGGGCCCGCCTGGAGACCTATGCCATTCCCGGGCCTGCCGGCAGAGGAGTGATTTGCGCCAACGGCGCCGCCGCTCGCCTGGTCCAGCCCGGCGATATCGTGATTATTATCTCCTATGGCTTTTTTGGCGATGCTGAAGCCAGATCCCACCGGCCGCGGGTGATTTTTCTGGATGACCAGAACCGGATTAGCGAGGTCAGGGGTCAGGAACAGTCCGGGGAAATATGGGTATAGCCGGGATTAAACATCGGCAGCCCAGCGCATCATTGGCGAAATGACCGGGGAAATATGGGGATAGCCGGACCAAACCCTGCCGCGTGATTTCCTTTCTATTCTGCCAGGATGGCCGGCAATAATATGTCAACCCAGGTGGCTGAGAAATAGTTGACAACCAGCAAGAGGAAGCCTAAAATGTAGATATGGGAATAGAAGGAAGTAAACAACAGGTCCTGGAGTTTCTGCGCAGCCATCGGGGCGACTATATCTCCGGCGAAAGCTTGAGCCGCCAGCTGGGTATTTCCCGGACAGCCATCTGGAAACATATCCAGTCGTTGCGCCAGGAAGGCTACCGGATTGATGCCCAGACCCGGCGCGGCTACTGCCTGCTGGCGACCCCGGATTGCTTTTACCCGGAGGAAGTGGCGGCCGGCCTGCGGACGTCCTGGATGGGCCGCCATCTTTATTATTACGATGAAGTCGGTTCGACCAACCTGGTGGCCAGGGAGCTGGCTGATGGCGGGGCGCCGGAAGGGACGGTGGTTATCGCCGAGGCGCAGACAGGCGGCCGCGGCCGCCGGGGACGTTCCTGGCTCTCGCCCCCCGGCAGGGGTATCTGGTGCTCGATGGTGCTACGGCCGCGGGTGACCCCGACCCATGCCGCCCAGGTGACCCTGATGGCTGCTGTAGCTGCAGCGGCGGCCGTCCGCCAGCAGACGGGTCTCCCACCGGGGATCAAGTGGCCCAATGACCTGCTCATCGGCGGCCGTAAGGCCTGCGGCATCCTCACCGAAATCAAAGCCGAAATGGATGCCATCGAATACATCATCCTCGGTACGGGGTTGAACGCCAACCTGGAGGCAGGTGATTTTGATCCCGAAGTGAGGCCTCTGGCAACCTCCCTGCTTCTGGAACTGGGGCGGCCGGTGGAACGCTTACCCCTGTTTCAGGAGATGCTTTACCAGCTGGAGCGATGGTACGAGCTGTGGCAGGAAAAGGGTTTCGGTCCCATTCGGCGCGCCTGGAAGGAAGCCAGCATTATCCTGGGCCGCGAGGTGGAGGTTAACTCCTGGCGGGAGGTCTACCGGGGCACGGCGGTGGATATTGATGCCGAAGGGGCCCTGCTGGTCCGCGGTGAGGGAGGGGATGTCCGTCGTTTTAACGCCGGGGAAGTAAGCCTGCGACCGGTAAGCTGATATTTTTTTGTTATTTATGTAAACCAATTATTTTTAAGTAGGTTAACAATCAGGAGTAATAAAGCCGGGTAGACGCCCATGCCCGGTACTCAACTATATATAGCGGCTTTAAATATAAACCCATCAGAAAGTGCATACCTACGAAGGATAAAGCCGCCTGTGGGTGAGTGCTGGGCACCAGCAGAAGGATGAAAACAGCGGTATTAGGTAAGGGTGAGGGGTGGGGCAGGTTCCCGGCAGGCGCCCGGCAGCAGGCAAGGGGACGGTCCTTTTCTTTTGATTCATTGCCTCCACAGCTCGCAGACAAAAGCGCAGGCAAGAGAACTATCCCTTTGCCTCAAAATAATTAAGTAAGGTGTCCCCGTAATTCCCCAATCTCAATCCAGAGGTGTTTTTATATGCGTACCAGAGATATGGCCCTGGTGGCCCTTTTTGCCGCCCTGGTGGCCGTCCTGGCCCAGATTTCCATTCCCCTGCCCTTTTCGCCGGTGCCGATTACCGGCCAGGTCCTGGGGGTATTCCTGGCCGGGGCTATCCTGGGCAAAAACAGGGGCACCCTGGCGATGGCCGTCTACTTACTTTTAGGAGCCATCGGTTTACCCGTCTTTGCCCGCGGCGGCGCCGGCCTGGCGGCTTGCGTCAGTCCCTCGGGAGGGTACCTCTGGGGTTTTATCCTCGGTGTTTACAGTATGGGCCTGGTCCTGGAGCGGGGCAAGGGCGAACCGGGCTATGGCCGCACGGCTGCTGCGATGCTGCTGGGACTGGCAGTAGTCTATCTCCTGGGTACCCTCCAGTTAAGCTACCTGCTGCATCTCAACTTGTTAAAGGGTCTGCTGCTGGGGGCTATCCCTTATCTCCCCCTGGACCTGGCCAAACTGGCCCTGGCGGTAACCGTAAGCCTGCAGGTCCGGCGCGCCCTGGGCCAGGCCGGGTACCTGCCCGGGTACAGGGCGGATGATCCCGCCGGGATAGAGAAAAACCGGCACCCCGGCAGGGTATAACGCATGAGTTTCACCGCCGCAGTACGCGCCCACCATTTATTATGCGCCAGTCATTTCCAGGGTTGCGGCTACAGCCCGGCTTTTATCCGCCGGGTCAGGCGTACCCTGGCTCTGTGGCATGGCCGGCCGCAAACGCCGGTAATAATCACTGACGCCGCTGACAGCTGGTGCCGCGCCTGCCCCAATTGCGGCAGCGAATCCTGCCGCACGGCTTCTGACCGGGATCACCGTGTCCTTGAATATCTCGGCCTGGCCGCGGGGACTACCCTCACCTGGGCCGCGGCCCGGGAGCTTGCCGGGCGAAAGATCGATGCCCGGGCGGCGGCATATCTATGTACGGGTTGCCCCTGGCTGGCCGGCGGTTATTGCCGCTGGTAATCGCCCCCCGGAGCGGGGTTATTTTTTACCCGGCAAGAGGAGAAACCCGGCGCTTGTGGAATAATTAAATTTGCCATGTTATCAGGCTGGCCGTCAGGGAGGCTGGACAGTTACCATTTGTCAAGGTTGGAAGGGGGCTGCTATTTATGTTTCTGGCTATCGATGTCGGCAATACGAATATTGTCATCGGCCTTTATCAAGGCAGGGAACTGCAGTGCCACTGGCGTATAGCCAGCGACCGCCAGAAGACGGCCGACGAATACGGGCTTATTTTACGCCAGCTGGGTCATTACCGGGGGATAGAACTGGGAGATGTCAGGTCTGTAGCCATGGCTTCAGTGGTACCCACCTTGACCCAGAACCTGGAGACCATGTTTAAGGAGCAGTTTAACTGTCAGCCACTGGTAATCGGCCCGGGGGTAAAAACGGGGATGCCGATCCGGTTCGATAATCCCCGCGAGGTCGGCGCCGACCGGATTGTCAACGGTGTCGCCGTCTACGAGCTCTACGGCGGCCCGGCCATTGTCGTCGACTTTGGTACCGCTACCACCTTTGACGCCATTTCAGCCGCCGGGGAATATATCGGCGGGGCTATCGCCCCGGGGATTGCTATTGCTACTGATGCCCTGTTTGCCCGCGCCGCCAAACTGCCGCGGGTGGACCTGGTGCGGCCGCCGCGGGTTATCGGCAAAAATACCGTGGCCTGCATGCAGGCGGGCATTATCTACGGCTTCATGGGCCAGGTGGAGGGTATTGTCAACCGTATGCAGGCCGAAATGGGAGAAGTGGCTGCGGTGGTAGCTACCGGCGGCCTGGCCGGCTTGATCGGACCGGAGGTTGATTGCATTGATAAAGTTGATCCTCTGTTAACCCTGGAGGGTCTGCGGATCGTCTATGAACGCAACATTTAAGGTCGGTTCGGTGGCTATAGCCGCCCCCCTGGTTACGGCGCCGATGGCCGGTTACACCGACAGGGTTTTTCGCCGGTTGGCCAGGGAGGCAGGGGCAGCGCTTACCTGCACGGAGATGATCAACGCCCGGGGGCTCATCTACCGCAACAGGGCTACCCTGGCGCTCCTGGATCTAAGGAATGAACCACGGCCGGTGGCCGTGCAGCTCTTCGGCCGCGAGCCGGAGGTCATGGCGGCAGCCACCCGGCTGGCTGTAGCCGCCGGGGCGGACATAATCGATCTCAATATGGGCTGCCCGACGCCTAAAATAGTGAAGAACGGCGAGGGGGCGGCGCTGATGCGCTCTCTCCCCCTGGCGGCGGCTATTGTCGCGGCTATGGTTACGGCCGCCGGCGCGGTGCCGGTAACCGTAAAGATGCGTAAAGGGTGGGATGAAGATTCCGTTAATCTTGTCGAGGCGGCGCAGGCGGTGGTAGCAGCCGGGGCAGCGGCCGTAGCCGTCCACGGCCGCACCCGCAGCCAGTTTTACAGCGGCCGGGCGGATTGGGATGCCATCCGGCGGGTCAAGGCGGTTGTCCCGGTACCGGTCATCGGCAATGGGGATATCCGCACCCCGGACGACGCCGTGGCGATGCTGGAGCAGACGGGGTGCGACGCCGTTATGGTAGGCCGCGGTGCTCTGGGCAACCCCTGGTTATTGACTGCCATTCGCGCCCGCATGGAAGGCCGGCCCCTGCCTCCCCCGCCGGGAATTGAGGAGCGCGTGGCTATGGCTGTCCGTCACCTGCAGATGCTGGTGGCGATGAAAGGCGAAAAAGCGGCAGTAAAAGAAATGCGCAAGCACCTGGTTTATTACCTGCGGGGTTTGCCGGGGGCAGCCCGCCTGCGCCAGCATCTCTACACGCTGGACAATGCGGCGGCAGTGGTGGCTGCCCTGGAAAAAGAGGCGGGATGTGAGAGGAGAGATTTTTATCCCGCTGCTGGTGCCCAGCACTCAACCCCGGGAAGCTCACTCCTTAATGGGCATAGCTACTATTATGATGGTTTCCATTCTTAAAGTCGCCGTATGGCAGGTTGAGTGCGGGGCATAGCCGGAACCAAGCTTTGCCGCGCTAATTTCTTTCCACTTTGCGAAGATGTTCGGAAGCAAGGTCCTAAACACATTATACAATGTCATCTCTACGCTTCATTCGTCAGCACTGCTTGCCAGGGGGGATTTTTTTTGTTATAATTAGCTTGCACAAAAATGTGCACAAAGAGGTAAGTTTTAATGGAACTGGTTCGGGTTGGCGATAAGCTGATCAGCCGGCGGAAGCTGAATACCGCCCTGGAGCGTATTTTCGAGCTACGCTGCCGGGGTTTTTCCCAGCAGGAAACAGCCCGCCAGGTTGGTGTCGACCGTTCTTTTGTGTCCCGGCTGGAAACCCTGGGAGAGATACGGCGCGGCCGGCGGATCGCTGTGGTCGGTTTTCCGGTGGCCAATAAAACCGAGCTGGAGAACATGCTGCAGCAGGAAGGCGTCGAGTACATACTGCTTTTAACTGATGTCGAACGCTGGGATTTTATCCGCCAGAAAAACGGGCTGGAATTATTAAACAATTTAATGGAGATCGTCGCCCGCGTACGGGATTACGATGTTGTCATTATGATCGGTTCCGACTACCGCATCAGGGTGAGCGAGGCCCTGCTGGGGCGGGAAGTGGTCGGCATGGAGATTGGTACTTCTCCTATCAGGGGTGACCGTGAAGTAGATATAGATACAATGCGCGCCCTGGTGCGTCAGTTGGGCAAAGATAAGGAGAATGATCATTAGCAATGAGACGGGTGGTCAGCATCAGCCTGGGTTCTTCCCAGAGGGATCACCGGGTGGAAACGGAATTTTTAGGGGAGAAGTTTTGCATTGAAAGGGTCGGTACCGATGGCGACATGGAGCGGATGCTCGCCCTCATCCGGGAATTGGATGGCCAGGTGGATGCCTTCGGCCTGGGTGGCATGGACCTCTACATCCGCGTAGGCAGCCGGCGTTACCTCCTCCGCGATGCGGCCAGGGTCGCCCGCGCGGCGCAGCTGACCCCCATGGTTGATGGCGGTGGTTTAAAAGATACCCTGGAACGCCGGGTGATAGCTCTCCTGGAGCAGGAGGGAATCATAGAATTCCGCGGCAAGAAGGTGCTGCTGGTCAGTGCCGTCGACCGTTTTGGCATGGCGGAAGCCCTGGATGCAGCCGGCGCCGATATCCTTTGTGGCGACCTGATATTTGGTCTGGGCCTTCCTGTGCCTGTCCGTTCCCTGGCCAGGTTCCAGCGGGTAGCCTATGTGGCGGCCCCCGTGGTGCGCCTGTTGCCTTTCAAGCTCCTTTACCCCACTGGTAAGGCACAGGAGAAGGTCGACAACCGCTACCAGCGCTACTATGAATGGGCGGAGATTATCGCCGGGGATTTTCTCTTCATCCGCCGCCACCTGCCGCCGCAATTACCGGGGCGGGTAATAATCACCAATACCGTTACCAGTGCCGATATCGAAGAGTTGCGCCGCCGCGGCCTTAAAACCCTCATTACCACCACCCCGGAATTCAACGGCCGTTCCTTTGGCACCAACGTTATGGAAGGGGTGCTTTTAACCCTGAGCGGCAAAAAACCGGAAGAAGTAACGCCCGCCGATTACAACCGGCTGCTCGACCAGCTGAACTTTAAACCCCGCATCGTAAATTTAAATTAGGCCCGCTAATCTCGCCTCTCACCTCCCACATCTCACATCTCACTACGGAGGAGGACCACACCCTTGCACAGGTTTGCCTTTATGATCCATCCCCTCGACATCACTTATTTTACGCAAAAATTTCCCATCGCTCGTTACCTGCCCGCGGGTCTCCTCGAAGGGGTTATCCGTTACCTGCCTCCCCTTAAGGCTTCCCATATTACCGGGGTACGCTCGGCCCATGCTGAAACCGAGGGATGGTTTGTGGCCTGCCTTCTGACGACGCGGCAGATGCTCGAGCTCCCGCCAGAACTCGTCACCAGGCAGATTATCCGCACCGGCCGCCTGGCCGAAAAACTGGGGGCCGAGGTCCTGGGCTTGGGGGCCATGACCTCTGTCGTCGGCGATGCCGGGATTACCGTAGCCCGCAACTTGAATATCGCCGTTACCACCGGCAACAGCTATACAGTAGCCACAGCCATTGAAGCCACCGAGAAAGCGGCGGCGATGATGGGTATTGACCTGGCCCGGGCCGAAGTGGCCGTTGTAGGGGCAACCGGTTCCATCGGCGCGGTATGTGCCCGGGTGCTGGCCCGGCGCTGCCAGGGGCTGACCCTGATTGCCCGCAATGAAACCAAACTCGCCCGCCTGGCCGGAGAAATCAAAGACGCAACCGGGCTCAAAGCCAGGACTAGCGGCCACTCCCGCGAAGCCCTGCGTCGCGCCGACGTCATCATTACCGTTACCTCGGCGGCAGATACCGTCATAGAGCCCGAGGACCTGAAGCCCGGTGCGGTCGTCTGCGATGTCGCCCGGCCGCGGGACGTCTCGCGGCAGGTGGCCGAGAGGCGCGACGATGTCCTGGTCATTGACGGCGGCGTCGTCGAGGTACCGGGGAATGTCAACTTTAATCTTAATTTCGGTTACCCGCCGGGCCTGGCCTATGCCTGCATGGCCGAAACCATGATCCTGGCCCTTGAGGGCAGAATCGAAAACTTTACCCTGGGGCGCGATTTGACCGTGGAACAGGTTGACACTATTAACCAGCTGGCCGCCAAACACGGCTTCCGGGTAGCCGGTTTCCGCAGTTTCGAGCTGCCGGTACCCGAAGCCAGGGTGGACGCCATCCGTGAACGGGCACGCCATAAAGTTGCCCTGGCTCGTTAAGGCAGGTCTGGCGTATGCTCCTGGCGCCATATCCGGGGTGAACCAAAGAGTTAGCAAAGGTGCTATCCAGGTGATCTATTTGCCATCCAGGCCAAAGAACCTTGAAAAACAGGTCTTAATATGGTACCATATTTGTACCGAGGTGATAGCACCAATGAATATCAAAGAAGATATTAGGCCGATTTCCTATATTAAGGCCAATGCAGCTGAAATTCTGGCCCAAGTAAACGAGACTCGTCGACCTGTATATGTTACTCAAAACGGAGAGGCTAAGGCGGTTCTGTTAGATGCCAAATCCTACGAGAAAATGAAGAAAACTATCGGTTTGCTAAAACTACTGGCTCAGGGCGAACGTGATATAGTCGAGGGGAAAGTTTTAGCGCAGCAAGACTTTTTTAAGGCTATGGATCGTGGCCTTGATGATGCGGGATTATGACAACAGGGACGTATCAAGTTTTCTGGACACAAACTGCTCAACAAGATTTAAAAAGGATAATTGAATACATCGCGGCTGACAGTGAAATTCAAGCCAACAGAATTTATCTTGCCATTAAACAAAAAGCGGCTAACCTGCAGCAATTCCCTTTTCAAGGAAGAATTGTTCCTGAATTAAGATATTATCATATTTTAACCTACCGGGAATTAATTAGCCCACCCTGGCGGATTATTTACAAGACGGAAGAAAATAAAGTATGGGTGCTGGCAGTAATCGATGGCAGACGAAATATGGAGGATATATTACTGGATAGGTTCATTTAGTACGAAGAAGGGGTCATCATGTCTACCCGCCGGGAACACGACTTACTGGGCACCAGGGAGGTGCCCGGTAACGCTTATTACGGTATTCACACCTTGCGGGCGGCGGAAAACTTCCCGGTCAGCCGGGAACGGGTCCACCCGGAATTAATTAAAGCCCTGGCCACCGTCAAAGAGGCTGCCGCAAGGGCCAACCAGGACCTGGGCTACCTGCCGGCCGACAAAGGCCAGGCTATCATCACCGCCTGCCAGGAAATAGCTCGCGGCGAGCTGGCCGACCAGTTTTTCCTCGACGCCTACCAGGGGGGCGCCGGCACCTCCACCAATATGAACGTCAACGAGGTCATCGCCAACCGCGCCCTGGAAATCCTGGGCCGCCCCAAAGGCGAATATACTACCGTCCACCCCAACGATCATGTCAACCTGCACCAGTCCACCAATGACGTCTACCCCACGGCCATGCGGGTGGCAGCTATTCGCCTGCTATTGCCCCTGGCTGACGGCCTGGCTAAGCTCCAAGCAGCCCTGCAGGAGCGTGAGGTTGCCCTGGCCGGGGTGGTCAAAGTGGGCCGCACCGAGCTCCAGGACGCCGTGCCGGTGACCCTGGGCCAGGAATTCGGCGCCTACGCCCAGGCCATTGCCCGCGACCGCTGGCGGCTGTATAAGGTGGAAGAGCGCCTGCGTCAAGTCAACCTGGGCGGCACCGCCACTGGTACCGGCCTTAATGCCCCCCTGAAGTACATCTACCTGGTCAACGACTATTTGCGCCGCCTGACGGGCTTGGGCCTGGCCCGGGCGGAGAATATGATCGATGCCACCCAGAATATGGATGTCTTTGTCGAGGTCTCTGGCCTGGTCAAGGCGGCGGCAGTCAACCTGCACAAAATAGCCGGTGACCTGCGCCTGCTGACCTCCGGTCCCCGGGGCGGCCTGGGAGAGATTAACCTGCCCGCACGTCAGGCCGGTTCCTCCATTATGCCCGGGAAGGTCAACCCGGTCGTCCCCGAGATGGTCAGTCAAGTAGCCATGCAGGTGATGGCTAACGATGCTCTCGTCGCCATGGCCGCCAGCCAGGGCCAGCTGGAGCTGAACCCCTTTGCGCCTTTAATCGCCCACGCCCTTTTGACTTCCCTGGAGATGCTGGCAGCGGCAGCCCGTATATTCCAGACTGAATGTATTCAGGGCATAACCGCCAATCCAGAACGCTGCCAGGAACTCCTGGCCCGCAGCCCGGCCCTGGCTACGGCCCTGCTGCCCTATATCGGTTACGAACGGGCATCGGAGGTCGTCCGGGAAGCGGAGGTTTCCGGCCAGTCCATAAAGGATGTAGTTTTAGAAAAAAGGTATTTGACCGCGGACGAACTGGAAAGCGTCTTAACCCCGGCGGCTATGACCCGCCCCGGCACGGTAAAGCTCGCAAAAAGGGGACCTGCTTAGCGCTAAGCTTGACCGTGAGGGCGGGGCAAAAAGATAAAGCACAGCAGATGTTCCAGCAGGCCGCCGCTCTGCCCGTGGCGGTAAAAGAAAAAGTGGCCACCCGGGGAGATTTAAAAGAGCTGCACTAACCAGGCGGGGTGGGCCTGACAGCGGCTATCCAACTGCGGGCAGGTATCGCCCAGTAATTCCTGGGGCAGGAACAGGAGGCGGCTGCCAACCTGGCAGCAGCTGCCAAAGAAGGACAGCTCCAGGTTGAAGCCAACCTGTGGCAAGCTGTCCTGGCATCCCACCAGGGCAATAAAATCCGCGCCAGCCAGCTCCTGGCCGGGGTACAAAAAGCCAACGCCAACCTGGGCAAGCAATATGAGCAACTGCAAAACCTGCCCGTCCTGGGGAGCTAAAACCTTAAGTTCAGTCTTGACAGGGTTACCCGGCCGGCCTATAATACCAGTAAATAAACTGCATCTATCTGTGAACAAGCACTGGAGGTGACCTCCGGTGCTTGTTATAGTAGTTGGACCCGGGGGACGAACGGGCGGCCACACCGTAACCGCATAAAGGAAGGAAAAAGAACATATATTGAGGTAGCAACCGGGGCCCGGAAATATGTAAAAGCCAGGTATTTTGAAGGGGAGCGAACAGAGGATGGCAGAAAAAGAGACGCTGTTGACTATGAACGGTCTCAAAAAACTGGAAGAAGAGCTGGAGCATCTCAAGTCCGTCAAAAGGCGGGAGGTTGCTGAACGCTTAAAACAGGCGATCGAGTTTGGTGATATCAGCGAGAACTCCGAATACGAGGACGCCAAAAATGAGCAGGCCTTCATTGAAGGCCGCATTCTTACCCTGGAAAAAAAGCTGCGTAACGCCAGGGTTATTGACGCCAGTGAGGTACCTGAAGATGTTGTCTCCCTGGGCTCCAGAGTGACAATAAAGGACATGGACGAAGGGGAGGAAGAACGCTACGAGATTGTCGGCTCTATGGAGGCGGACCCGACGGAGAATCGCATTTCCAATGAATCGCCGGTAGGCAGAGCCATCCTTGGCCATCGTATTGGAGAAATAGTCAGTATTCAGGTGCCGGCCGGGACCCTGCGTTACCAGATTACTGCTATCGCCAGGAGCTAAGAGGGGTTAATTGCATAATTGAGTGCCAGGCTGTCCCAGCCCTGGGGCAGCGGCATAATGGTTTGTTAATTTATTACTTTGCCACGCCATTTTCTTTCTACTTTGCGTTGATGTTCGGACTTAAGCCTGAGATTAGGCGCTGATTTATAAGAGCATGTGTCAGATCTGGGTTACAACAGGAGGACTTTTAATTGGAAGTTGAAAGCGATTTAATGGCCGTGCGCCTGGAAAAACTGCAACAACTCCGGGAGGCGGGTGTCGACCCTTATGGTGGCCGTTTTACCTGCACTCATACCACCGCGGCTGTCCAGCGGCATTTCGATCAACTGGAGGGACAGGAAGTCACCCTGGCAGGGCGCCTGCGGGCCATCAGGGGCCACGGTAAGGCTTCCTTCGCTGATTTGCAGGATCGGGATGGTCGCCTCCAGCTCTATGTGCGGATAGACATTGCAGGCTCCGAAACCTATGCGATTTTTCACCAGCTGGATATTGGCGATATTATCGGCGTCAGGGGCCGGGTCTTTCGTACCCACCGCGGCGAAATCTCCCTGGAGGTCCATGAACTCACCGTCCTTTGTAAAAGTTTACGGCCCCTGCCGGAGAAGTGGCACGGCTTAACGGATGTCGACCTGCGTTACCGCCAGCGTTACCTGGACCTGATTGTTAACCCGGAAGTCAGGCAGGTGTTTATCACCAGGACCAGGGTATTGCGCGCTATACGTACCTTCCTGGATAACCGGGGCTTTTTAGAAGTTGAAACGCCGAGCATGCATACCATCCCCGGCGGCGCCGCCGCCCGGCCCTTCATTACCCATCATAATGCCCTGGATATTGATCTCTATCTGCGTATCGCCCTGGAATTGCACCTGAAACGGCTCCTCGTCGGCGGCCTGGAAAAGGTCTATGAGATGGGCCGCATTTTTCGCAACGAAGGGCTCTCTACCAAGCATAATCCCGAGTTTACCATGCTGGAGCTGTACCAGGCTTATGCCGATTATAACGACATGATGAGCCTCCTTGAAGAAATGGTCGCTTTTGTCGCCCGCGAAGCCCTGGCGGCGACTACCATCACCTACCAGGGTGAGGAATTGGAGCTTACACCGCCCTGGCCGCGGTTAACGATGCGGGCTGCAATCGAAAAGTATACCGGCATCGACTTCGGTGAGTTAACAACCACGGCCGCGGCCCGGCAGGCAGCGAACGAACTGGGAGTGCAGCTTGAACCAGGTCTAAGTCAAGGACAAATTGTTAACGAGGTTTTTGAAAACCTGGTGGAACCCCACCTGGTGCAGCCTACTTTTGTCATAGATTACCCGGTGGCTATATCCCCCCTGGCCAAAAGAAAAAAAGACAACCCGGAGCTCACCTATCGTTTCGAGGCCTTCATTGCCGGGCGGGAGCTGGCTAACGCCTTTTCCGAACTGAATGACCCTCTGGACCAGCGCCGCCGCTTTGAAGACCAGATGGCCGCCAGGGCGGCGGGCGATGAAGAGGCCCACCGGCTTGATGAAGATTTCCTGCGCGCTTTAGAATATGGCATGCCGCCGGCCGGGGGGATGGGAATCGGCATCGACCGCCTGGTGATGCTCCTCACTGACGCCCCCTCCATCAGGGATGTTATCCTCTTCCCCACCATGCGGCCGCGGGAAGAATGAGCATACCGGGCGTTTAACAAGCAAAAGCGAGTAAAGGAGTTTTTTTCGGCTGCAAAAACGAATAGCCGGTATTTAGCGGACTTTAAAGGACCTTGCGTGCTACCCGCTTAGCGTGTTATATTATCTCCTGCGCCCCATAAAGGGCGCCCCATCGAGGGCCGTGAAAAAATGAAGCAGGGCTCTTGACAGGGGGACAGGTTCCGTAGTAGAATATAAATCCGCCGGCGGCAACACGCCGGCAAGCGTGTCAAATAGTCGCAAGCAAGAAACGACGAAAACCGACAGGGCCACGTCAAAGTCAGATTT
>DFYS01000121.1 GCA_002383405.1 Moorella sp. UBA4076 | reverse complement strand
CATGCCTACATCCATGGCGGCGGGCGTATCGGCGTGCTGATTGAAGTTAATTGCGAAACTGATTTTGTCGCCCAGACGGAAGCCTTCCAGGACCTGGTGCACAACCTGGGCATGCAGGTAGCTGCTTCACGGCCGCAGTATGTCGCCCGCGAAGACGTACCCGCCGAAGTCCTGGCGAAGGAAAAAGAGATTCTCACCGCTCAGGCCCTCAATGAAGGTAAACCGGAAAAAGTGGTGGCCCGGATTGTTGACGGCCGCCTGGAAAAATTCTATCAGGAGAACTGCCTGCTGGAACAGCCATATATCAAAGATATGGATCGCACCGTCCAGGACCTTGTTAATGACGCTGTGGCTAAACTGGGCGAGAAGATTGTTGTCCGGCGTTTCGCCCGCTATGAGGTGGGCGAAGGCATCTATACGGCAGCGGAGGAATAGAGAGTTAACAAAAGAGCACCTGGGTGCTCTTTTTTTCAAGTGGAAAGAGGATTTTTGCCGATCGCGTAGAAAGTATCTAGAAGTTACGGAGGTATGGACCGGGTATGGAGCAACCCAGGTATAAAAGGGTGGTACTAAAGCTCAGTGGGGAAGCCCTGGCCGGCACCCAGGGTTTCGGTATCGACCAGGAAGTAATCACCTCCATAGCCGAGCAGATAAAAGAAATACGGAGTTTAGGGGTGGATGTAGCCATCGTCGTCGGTGGCGGCAATATCTGGCGGGGGGTTAAAGGCAGCGCCAGGGGTATGGACCGGGCTACAGCCGACTATATGGGCATGCTGGCGACAGTAATCAATGCCCTCGCCCTGCAGGATGCCCTGGAGAGCAAGGAAGTAGATACCAGGGTCCAGACAGCCATTGAAATGCGCCAGATTGCCGAACCCTATATCCGCCGCCGCGCTATCCGTCACCTGGAAAAGGGCCGGGTAGTCATCTTTGCCGCCGGGACAGGCAACCCCTATTTTTCTACCGACACTACCGCCGCCCTGCGGGCGGCCGAGATTGAAGCCGAGGTCATTCTAATGGCCAAAAGGGTCGACGGCGTCTATGACTCCGACCCGGAGATGAACCCGACAGCCAAAAGGTTGAGTGATCTTGACTACCTGGAGGTCTTAAACGGCGGCCTGGGGGTGATGGATTCAACAGCTACTTCCCTGTGCATGGATAATCGCATCCCCATCATTGTCTTTGGTATTAAAGAAAAGGGAAATATCCTGAAGGTAATTAAAGGAGAATCCATCGGTACCTACGTAGGGAGGTTAGAGTAATGCTCGAAGCTATCCTGCAGGAAACGGAAGGACGGATGCAAAAGGCAGTGGAGGGACTGCGCCGCGAGCTGGCGGCTTTGCGGGCCGGACGCGCCAACCCGGCGCTGCTGGAGAAGGTTAATGTCAGCTATTACGGCACGCCGACCCCGATTAACCAGCTGGCTGCCATCTCTGCTCCGGAAGCAAGGCTGCTGGTCATCCAACCGTGGGATCGCAGTATCCTCCCGGAGATGGAAAAGGCGATCCTGAAATCGGACCTGGGCCTGACGCCGTCCAGTGACGGCACGTTGATTCGCATTGCCATTCCCCAGCTGACCGAAGAAAGGCGCACTGAACTGGTGAAGGTGGCGCGCAAAAAGGCGGAGGAATTCCGGGTGCAGGTCCGCAATGCCCGCCGGGAGGCCAATGACAGATTAAAGGCCGAGGAAAAAAGCAAAACCGCCTCGGAGGATGCGGTCAAACGCGCCCAGGAGAAGGTCCAGAAGCTGACCGATAACTACATCCAGGCTGTTGATAAGGTCCTGGCCAACAAAGAGGCCGAGATTATGGAGGTCTAATTGGTGCCGTTGCCTGATTGCCTCGGTTTGACCCTGGCTGCTGCCGGCAAGCTCCTGGCGGCTGCAGGCTGGGAAATAGCAAACTACGCCTGTACCGGCCCGTACAGACCTCCGGATGGCAGGGAGGATACAGGCCGGGTGGTACGCTTGCGTGTGGTGGGAGCCAGGCGGGTAGAGCTGCTTCTGGCTTATGTTGATACTCACCACCAGTGAAAGGAGGTGGATGGACCAATGCCCCATCGGATAACGGAAGAATGCCTGGCCTGTGGTGTTTGTGCAGATGAGTGCCCTAACGGCGCCATCTCTGAGGGAGAAGACATCTTTGTCATTGATCCGGAGTTATGCACTGATTGTGGTACATGCGTGGAAGCCTGTCCCAATGAGGCCATCGTGAAAGAATAGGATGGCAACAATCCCCCTCCCCGAGGGGGTTTGTTTTATCGACCGAACAGGGGGGAAACTGGTGGCTGGTTTGCTGGCCGGATGGCTCCGTTTTGGTTCACATAAGAAAACAGCAGCTCTCGAGTTGGACCCGGCTCGCCTGCCGCGTCATGTGGCTATAATTATGGANNCAGCGCGGCCTGCCCCGCGTGGCCGGTCACCGGGCGGGAGTCGAGTCCTTACGCGATATTGTCCGCGCCTGCTCCGAGTGGGGTATCGGCATTCTTACTGTCTATGCCTTTTCAACCGAGAACTGGA
>DFYS01000117.1 GCA_002383405.1 Moorella sp. UBA4076 | reverse complement strand
TTAACCTGAGGAAATAAGTTGACCCCTATCTGTTGGTAGCAGATTAGGGGTCATCTGAAAGCCCCGGTTTGATGAGGCACACCAGACAGCTTTAGTTTTGCGTATCTTTAACTCAAGTATACACACTTGCGGTAATAGCTGTCAAGTTTCTGCGGCGAAAACGGGCCCTTCGGACGATGCCTCGCCCGATCTGCGGCACAAGGCTGTAGGTTTTCGCAAGGTAAGCTCTATAAAACCTGCTCCGGCAGCAGGTATGCATGTGGAAAAACGACAGGCAAAATAATCCTTGACACACCCTCTAAAATGAGGGATAATTTTTTTATAGAGGGGAACAATTATAACCGAAGTGACCTCTGGTGGCCCCACCAACCGGGGTTCATCGCAAGCCCTTGAAGTTGTTAGCGCAACTTCAAGGGCTTTTAACTACTTCCGCAGCATGGTTATGGCTATTACCAGAGTCAGAAGAGACAGCAGAGTCCCGATGACTTGAAGCATCTCGGATACTGTAATCACCGGCCCCACCTCCCTTCGGGTAATATCCCCCGGCAGGTAGGGCCTTTTTCTTCGGTAATTGTTCCCCAGCCACTATTCTACCTTATATCTTATAACTTGCCAATATTTTTTACGCCTATTTACCCCGCAGGTCCACCACCCGCTGGGCTTTGCCTTCGCTGCGGGCGATGCTGTGGGGTTCCACCAGGCGCACTCTGGCCTTGAGCTGCAGCACCGTATGCAGGCGGTCGTCGATCTTCTCTTCCAGTTCCTCCAAATGGCGGTAACGGTCGCTGAAGAAGTCCGGATCCACTTCAATCCGCACCTCCAGCTCATCCAGGTAGTTGCGCCGGCTGACGATGAGCTGATAATGGGGCGACACGCCGTCGATCTCCATGAGGACGCTCTCTACCTGGGAGGGGAAGACGTTGACGCCGCGGATGATAAGCATGTCGTCGGTGCGGCCGGTGATCTTGGCCAGGCGGGCCGTGGTGCGGCCGCAGCGGCAGGGCTCGAAGTTCAAAGAGGAGATATCGCGGGTGCGGTAGCGCAGCACCGGCAGGGCTTCTTTGGTGAGGGTGGTAATAACCACTTCACCCTTAACCCCCGGCGGGCAGGGCTCGCCCGTAGCCGGGTCCAGGACCTCCACCAGGAAGTGGTCTTCGGCTACATGCTGGCCGTCCTGGTATTCGCACTCGCCGGAGACGCCGGGGCCCATCACCTCCGACAGGCCGTAGTTATCGGTGGCCAGCATCCCCCAGCGCCGCTCGATTTCTTTGAGCATCTCCCGGCTGGAGGCCTCGCCGCCGAAGAGGCCCAGGCGTACAGAGAGCTGCCGCGGGTCTACACCCTCTGCGGCCGCCACCTCGGCCAGGTGCAGGACGTAGGAGGGCGTGCCCACCAGGACGGTGGTGCCGAAGTCGCGCATTAACATAATTTGCCGTTTGGAGTTGCCGGCTGAAGCCGGGACGACGGTGGCCCCCACCCGTTCCAGGCCGTAGTGGAGGCCGAAACCGCCGGTGAAAAGGCCGTAGCCAAAGACCACCTGGGCAACGTCACTATCAGTCACCCCGGCCAGGGAGACCATCCGCGCCACCAGGTCGGTCCAGGTCGCCATATCGCGGCGGGTATAGCCCACGACCACCGGACGGCCGGTGGTACCGGAAGAGGCGTGCAGGCGGACTATTTCCTTTAAAGGTACGGCGAAAAGGCCGTAGGGGTAATGCTGGCGAAAGTCCTCTTTGGTGGTCATGGGCAGCAGCCGCACGTCCGTTAGCTTGCGGATATCCGAAGGCCGGACCCCGCGAGCGTCCAGAGCCTGGCGGTAGAAGGGCACCCGCTCGTAGACCCGCGCCACCGTTTCCTGGAGTCCTGCTAATTGTAAAGCCTCAATCTCCGCCCGCGGGCGGCACTCATTTGCCGAATCCCAGATCATCAGTCACCAATCCTTTAGATATCACCGTACTCACCCTGCCGGGGCCGAAGACCCTGGCTAAATGCTCCCGCGAAAAGGCCGGGGTGACCAGGCTCACCAGGGGCACCACCCCCAGGGGGATGATCATAGCCAGGGAGCCGATAGTCGGAATAACGCCGCCGTCAAGGTGGTAATAGAAGGATAAACCCAGGGATATAGCCAGCCCGCTCAACAATCCCGCCCAGGCCCCGGCTCTGGTGGTACGCGGCCAGTAGAGCCCGTAGAGATAGGGCGCCAGAAAGGCGCCGGCCACCGTACCCCAGGAGAGGGACATCAGCACCAGGATAATAGTGGGCTTCAAGGCAATATATACCGACAGGCCGATAAAGAAGACACACAGGAAGCGCAAAAGCGCCATTACCGTGCGTTTTGATACGTCCGGCGCCGCCCCCTGGACCAGGTCGATGGCCACGGCCGAACTGGAGACCAGCACCAGCGAGGCCAGGGTAGACATAGAGGCCGCCAGCACCAGCAGGAGCAGCAGCAGTCCCACCCAGGGCGGCAGGTACTGGTTGATAATCTGGGGCATGATGAGGTCCGGGTTGGGTTTGCCGCCCAGCAGGGGCATCTGGTTATTGAAAAAGAGGCGGCCGAAGGCGCCGGTGAAATAAGCGCCGGTGGCAATAACCAGGGCAAAAAATGTGGAAACCAGCGTCGCCGGCCAGATGGACTGTTCATCTTTGATAGCGTAAAATTTCTGCACCATCTGGGGCAGCCCCCAGGGCCCCAGGCTGGTGAGTAACACCAGGGATAAAAGGGCAAACCAGTTGGGTCCCACCGGGGAAACCAACCGGGGGTTGATAGCCGCCAGCTGACTGACACCGCCGGCCAGGCCACCCACCGGCGCCGCCGTCAGGACATAATAAATCAGGACAAAGACGCCGCCGATCATGACCAGGCCCTGGATAAAATCCGTCAGGGTGACGGCGATATAACCGCCCAGGACCAGATAGAGAGCTGTAAAAGCAGCCATGACGACCAGGGCGGTGGTAAAGTTGATCTGGAAAACCTGTTCAAAGAGGTAGCTTAAGCCCATGTAAACCGAGGCCGAATAGGGGACCAGGAAGATAAAGATTACCAGCGCCCCGATGGTCCGCAGGGCCGGGCTGTCGTAGCGCGCCGCCAGGAACTCGGGCATGGTCATGACATTCAACCGCACCGTCATCGCCCGCGTCGGCCGTGCCAGCACCTTCCAGGCCAGAAAGGTTCCGATAAAGGCGTTGCCGATGAC
>DFYS01000123.1 GCA_002383405.1 Moorella sp. UBA4076 | reverse complement strand
CGGCGCTGATCTGGGAGATGCCCAGCTGCAGAAGCTCGGCGCGCAGCTCCGGCGTCTCGCGGGTGGAGATGATCATGCCGGTGTAGGGCACAGCCAGGCGGATGACGGCCACCAGCTTTTTGAAGTCCGCGTCGCCCACCAGGTAGGGGAAGTTCTCCAGGGTAATACCAAAGGCCGGCCGCAGGCGGGGGACGGAAATGGTATGGGAGCCGACGCCAAAGACTTCCTCCAGGTGGCGGGCGTGGTAGAGCAGGCCCATCACCTCAAATTTGTAATCATAGAGGCCGAAGAGCACCCCCAGACCCACATCGTCAATGCCCCCCGCCATGGCGCGGTCCATGGCCGTGGCATGCCAGTCGTAATCCGCTTTGGGGCCGCTGGGGTGCATGTAGGCGTAGGTCGGCCGGTGGTAGGTCTCCTGAAAGAGGATATAGGTGCCGATGCCAGCGGCTTTCAGCTGCCGGTAGTCGTCCACCGTCGTGGCGGCGATATTGACGTTGACCCGGCGAATGCTGCCATTGGCCTCAGTAATGTGGTAAATGCGGTTGATAACGTCCAGGACGTAGTCCAGGGGGCAGTGGACCGGGTCTTCCCCGGCTTCCAGGGCCAGGCGCTTGTGGCCCAGGGACTCCAGGATGCGCACCTCCCGCTCCAGCTCCTCCGGCTCCAGGCGATGGCGTTCGAATTCATTATGCCGGCGGTAGGCGCAGTAGCGGCAGTTGTTGATGCAGTAGTCGCTGAAGTACAGGGGCGCGAACAGGACGATGCGCTGGCCGTAGATCTTCTCCTTGATCTCGCGGGCGACGGCGAACATCCGCTGCCGCACCCCCGGATCATCATTCTGCAGCAGGATGGCCACCTCGTGGGGCTCCAGGCCCTTTGCTTCCCGGGCTTTTTCCACAATCCGGGCCGCCTCGTCCGTCGACGCCTGCCGCGCCGCGGTCAGGTGACCCTCTATTTCCTCGTGGTTGATAAAGTCGGCGCAGTAATCGTGTTGCATGGTTAATTCTCCTCTCTCCGTTGCTGGTCTGTCTCCTGGCGCCCTGAGAACTGCAGCCAGGAATTGTCTGGTTACGCAATTGTCGCATCTACTCAGGCAACCGCTATTCTTTAATCCGTTCCGGTGCTGCATGCGTTAGTATCGCTAACCCGCCAATCATCGCACGGGCCTTGCGAGCTATTGCACCAGGCTGACCATCAGTCAGTCTGCGTATTTACCATTTGTCGTATAAAGCCACAGTTAAATTGTTGCGGTCTTGAACCTTTTCAACGTATGCCCCGGTCCCCGGCCCAGGCGCCGGCCCAATGAGCGCACCATGCCCTCCAGGCAGTGGCGGCAATCCTCCGGGCCTTCATTGACGCAGATTTTGTTTGGATAGATCTGGTAATCAGCCCGGTATTCCGTCGGCGTAATGTTGGGCATAATGACGTTGGCGCCGCGGGCCAGGGCCAGCTGGCGCCCGTTGGCGGCCAGAGTGCCCAGGGCGGTGGTAGCCGGCAGGTGGGCATAAGGGACAACCAGGCGGGCTGCAGCCACCACCCTGTAAGTCAGCTCGACGCTTCCGGCCGGCTCCCCGCCCAGGGGCGTGTCCGGGTGGGGAATGAAGGGGCCCAACCCGGCCATCTCCACGTCCAGCTGCCGCAGCAGGAGCAAATCGTCGGCCAGGTCAGCCAGGCTCTGGCCCGGCAGGCCGATGATGTTACCTGAGCCCACCTGGTAACCCAGCTCCCGCAGCCAGTCAAGACACTGGCGGCGCTGCTGCCAGCTCATGCCCGGGTGCAGGCGGGCGTAGAGTTCTTCGTTGGCTGTTTCATGTTTCAGGAGAAAGCGGTCGGCGCCGGCCTCCCGCCACAGAGCATAATCCTCCCGCGGGCGCTCGCCGACGCAGAGGGTCACGGCTATACCCAGCTTTTTGATCGCCCGGATTACGTCCGCCAGCATAGGGGCCGTGTACCAGAGGTCCTCCCCTGACTGGAGGACAACAGTACCGTAACCCAGCTCCGCCCCGTGGCGGGCCGCAGCAATGATATCCTCGGGCAGCAAACGGTAGCGGTGCAATTTGGCGTTATCCGCCCGCAGGCCGCAGTAGTAGCAATGGTTACGGCAGTAGTTGGAGAACTCAATAATACCGCGCAGGTGGACTTCTTCCCCGGCTACCCGGGCACGGACAGCGTCGGCCAGCCGGTAAAAGGCGCCCGCTTCTTCACCGCCAGCCGCCCCCAGCAGGGTGATAATATCCTCCCGCTCCAGCTCCCGGCCGGCTGCCGCTTTAACCAGGCTGGTAGCAAACTCCGGTCGCATAGCCTTTCCCCTTTCATGTGCCGCCGTAACTATTTCCGTACTTACCATAGCTCTAGCCTGCCGGCTTCGGACAGGGTGGCTGCCCCGGTGCCGCAGTACCCTCATCCCTGGACAGGGTAGCTGGCCCAGTACTCAGGGCTCTCTTTCCCCGGAACTAATTACCAGTGGTCTCCTGGAACCCGTCATAAACCGTAAACGCCGTTTCAATGAAACGCAGGGGGTTTGGGCCGATCCTGGTTCAGCAATTGCTACGCCCGTAAACAACATTTTGTTGAAACGCTGATGGCAGCGCGACGCCATGGGGGGTTCTTTCGCACATGCATATGGCTTTCAAAAGCTTAGTCCCCCTTTCCCGTCAATGCCGCCCGGACCTTGACCCCGGGCAGGCTGCCCAGTTTCCCCGTCAGGGCACCGATAGTATCGGTGGTACCGTCAACAATCAGGGCGATAACAGCTACTCCCCGCTCCCGGTAGGGGATCCCCATACGGCCGACAATACACGGGCCGTAATCGCTCAAAATGGCATTGACCCGGGCGGCAGCATGCTCCCGGTCTTCGATAACTATACCGACAACTCCCAGCCGGTTTTCCACCGCGCTACTCCTTTCGCTTTATACCCCATTCACCTGGCATGTCTTTCCCGGTAATCAGGGCGGCAAAAGTATACCCCGGGTAGCTTCTCCCTTAGCACATACCAACCTGCCCTTGACCCATGCCTGCCGGCAAGATGCCATAAGCGTGAACCAAAAAACGCCTGCCAGCTTCTATCAGCCGGCAAGCGTTAAACGCCTAACCTCATAAGTAATGCCCCCTTCCCTTAAGGTTCAGGTTACCCCTCACCGCAGGCTCTATCTGCTTCCCCTCCCGGACCGATCCCGCGACCCACCCGGTCAGGTTTGTTCAAGATCTATTTTGCACTAGGTCGGGCAAAAATGCAAGTTTTTTTTGTGGATCCGAGCAGGAATTTTTTTACCCGATGGAGAAATTATATCTTTAGCAAAACAAAGTTGGCCGGAAAGGAGAGAGCATATGGAAGAGATCTTAAAACAACTCCTTCAGGGACAGGAAGAAATCAAAAAGACATTACAGCAACATACGGAAATTCTCCAGCAACACACTGGTATTCTCCAGCAGCATAGCGACATGCTGCAACAACATACTGAAATCCTGCAACAACATACTAACAGGCTGGATGTTCTGGAAAGCCGTTTACTGAATATTAGCAGCGACATCGAACACGACATTATGCCCAAAATCAACGTTCTTTTTGATGCCTTTGAACTACGGGGCGATCAAATTGAGAAGCTGCAAAAGCACCTGGATAAACGCCTGGATGCTATAACTCAAGACGTTAATTTCCTGCTGGGTAAGACCGCCCGCCAGGAGACAGCCCTGATGGAATTAAGGCGGGCCAGATAAGTCTGTCACGTTGCCATTTTCATCCTTCTGCTGATGCCGTCCAGCACTCAATCATGGGGCGACTTGATCCTTAGCTGGCATGCACCACTATATTGCCAGTTGAATGCTGGGCATGGGGCGTCTACTCATAATGGGCCACATCCGCAGTATTTTAACCACACCTTCATCCTTTAGAACCTCATAAACGAGACGATGCTGAATATTTATCCGGCGCGCATAAGCGCCTTTTAAGTCTCCTTTAAGCCCCTCAAAGAGTGATGGAGTCTGAAAAGGGTTAGTTGCAGTTACACTTATCTGCAATTATTAATACGCAAACATCTTTACATCCAAAGTGGGCTCCGCCCACAACCCAAACCTTGTCGACGTGACCTTTCTCCTTTGCTGGATATGACGGCCTAAACAACTTGTTTTTTATCGCAGTTTTGAAGCCGTAAGGTACTAATTTATATCCCATCCGATATCCTCAAAGCATTCGCTAACCGGCGTTTTCATGCCTTCGATAATCGATTCCCGCATGCCGGGAATCGATACTAAATACAGGGTTTCCTGGATATCCCGCCAATCGGATTCGGATAACAGGACCACACTCCCCTTTTTAGCTGTAATTTGCACCGGTTCGTTAGAAACAATCGTCTCATCAATTAAGCGATATATATTCTGTCTGGCCTGAGTGGCATTGACTACCTTCATAGCGCTCACACCTACAACGTTGAATTATACGCTGGTATCTAGCCGATTTTTCCGGGTTAATCATTACCCTCGCCTGCCACTCGCTCAATGATGGTGCGGGCGTCCTCCATGGAAGCGGCGGTGTAGATCTTATTGATGATTTTGTTTAGCACCTGCAGGTTGTTGTACTGACTAACTTGTTTCTGTAAGCCCCATGAGGCCCTCCCAAAGCGGGCATCTAAATACTGACAGAGGCTTCTGCTTTACCTTCCGCCCTGGCCCCCTCCATCATGGAGATTTCATCGCGTAATGCTTTCTCCCGCAATTCGTACAGCCGCCGTTCCTGCTCACTGCGCTTAAAGGCTTCTTCAATAGTCAACGCTCTGCGGATGGCCGGGTTGGCCATAGCGATCGCCTCCATTTCTTCGCCTTCCAGGTTGTTTAAGTACATCAGCCAGGCTTCCAGGGAATCTTGCGGTTGCCGTTTTAGCTTTTTTACTTTCTCTAACTCCAGGAAGTGAAGCTCTAAATCATAGGAACTTTAGTTCTATATACATATATTCGCCATTGTTTTCTATTTTCCTGCTGCTATTGCTAACTCCAAACAAATTTCCTTTCTCTTCCAGGAGCAAAAAGACTTCATCGGTCAGCAGGTGTTTCTCGATCTTCGCCAGCGCCTCCGGACGGTATTCTGGCGCGTCGTTGAGCAAGGCTACACGCCAGGTGCAGAAGCGGCTGATAACCTTCCCCCGTATAGTTTGTTGCCTGAAGTAAGATTTGTATTTTTCTAGAGCCGTAACTATTTGCTCATCCTGTAGCTTGCGGTTTATACCTGCTGCCAGGAAATAAAAAGACCTGCCCTAAGGCAGGACTCGTATCGCCCGGAGGGAACAATTATCACCCCTATTTCCCTACTCCCCAAA
>DFYS01000164.1 GCA_002383405.1 Moorella sp. UBA4076 | reverse complement strand
CTGGTCGACAGCGTCATCCACGATGGGTGGTTTGCGGTGGATGCCCAGCAGGGCGATATCCGAACAATGCACGGCGCCGCACATATTCAGGCAGCAGGCCATGGAGATGCGGACGTGCGCCGGCAGGGTCATGCCGGTGAAGTAATCCATCAGTTCGTCCATGATCGCCTTGACCATGGAGGAAGCGTCGGTGGCCGGCGTGTGGCAATGGATATAGCCCTGGGTGTGGACGATATTGGTAATGCCGGCGCCGGTACCGCCGATGGGGAATTTGTAGCTGCCGCCAATGAATTTACGGCTCAGCAGGTCCTTCTTCAGGGCCTCGACCTTTTCAAGGCTGGCAACCATAAATTCGATATTATTGCGGGTGGTGAAGCGGACATAGCCGTCGCAGTATTTGTCGGCGATGTCGCAGATCTCGCGAATGTTCTCCGCCGTCATAAACCTGGCGCCGCCGCACCTGACGGTGAAGACTTTGTCCCCGCTTGTGGAAACATGGACCATGATGCCCGGTTCCAGGATGTCGTGATAGGCCCATTTGCCGTAGTTCTGCTGGATAACCGGCGGCAAGAAATCCCAGTAATGGCGGGGTCCAATATCGGTAATCCTGTCTGCCGTGGGTTTCTCCGCGTTGTATTTTCCCAATCGCTCTTGCGATAAAGCCATAAATTAAACCCCCTTAAAAGAGATGTAGGAAGTTTGCCCGCGTTGGCTGTACGTGATACTTGTTTCCTAGCGTTTGTGCCGCTGGCGGTAGTCTTTGATATCGCGTTTCCAGCCGCCGGGCACGTCTTCTTCCTTCCAGAAGATATACGGGTTGGTGCGCGGCATCTTGACCATTTGCGGGGCGGCCGGCACGCCGATAACCTCCAGGAATTGCGGCAGGCCCTTGCGCTGGATCAGCTCGCCCAGGCGCTCGCGGTTTTTGCCTTCCTCAACCCACCAGTCCCATACCTTCTCAACGAGTTCTTTAATATTATCGAAGGGCGGCTCCGCTTTCATAAAAGGAACCGTCATTACCGCCAGTTGCGCCCCTTCCAGAATCGGCGCCTTGGCGCCGAAGAGGACGCTTACGCCCGTGTCTTGACCCGGTTTTAGCGCCCGCGGCATGACGTTGATACAGTGCATGCAACGGTTGCATTCGGCGTTATTGATTACCAGTTTACCGTCCTCCAGGGCCATACAGCCGGTGGGGCAGAGGTCGATAACTTC
The DNA here is from genome assembly GCA_002383405.1 of Moorella sp. UBA4076. Taxonomy (GTDB): domain Bacteria; phylum Bacillota; class DSM-521; order Neomoorellales; family Neomoorellaceae; genus Neomoorella. The sequence goes on along the minus strand of DFYS01000164.1, from coordinate 1,320 downwards.
CTGCTGGATATCAAATTTACCCCAGTCGCGGCCGCTGTGGGCACCGCCGTTGGGCTGGATATCCCCGGCCATATAGGCCTTGACTGCCTCCTGATCAATGCGGATCGCGTCCCGCCAGGTGCCGATTAAAGACATATCCGACCGGGCGATGGAAGCCACGCAGCCATTGGGGCAGCCGTCGACCTTGATCTTAAATTTATAAGGGAAGCCCGGGCGGTGCAGCTCGTCCTGGTAATTGGTCGTCATTTCATAACACAGTTCCTGGGTGTCGATGCAGGCAAACTCGCAACGCGCCTTGCCGATGCAGCAGGAGGGCGTACGCAGGTTGGAACCGGAGCCGCCCAGGTCCTGGTCCAGCTCATGGGTCAGGTCGTAGAAGACGGGCTCCAGCTGCTCGGTGGTGGTCCCCAGGAGGATGATGTCACCGGTGGAGCCGTGCATATTGAACATGCCGCTGCCGCGGAACTCCCACAGGTCGGCCAGGGAGCGCAGGAAATCGGTCTTATAAAACTTGCTGGCCGGCTGGTTGACGCGCAGGGTATGAAAGTGGGCCACTGAAGGAAATTTCTCCGGAACGTCGGAATAACGGCCGATAACACCGCCGCCGTAACCGAAGACGCCGACAATGCCGCCGTGCTTCCAGTGGGTTTCGCCGTCTTCAAAGGATAATTCCAGCTGCCCCAGCAGGTCGTCGACTACGTCCCGGTCGATCATCATTCTGTCCGGGGGGAGTTTTTTACGGCGCAGGGCCTCCCTTTTGGCGTCAGCGACAAAGCTCGGCCAGGGGCCCTGTTCCAGATCTTCCAGCCTGGGGATGGGATGCTTGATTTTTAAATCCCGCAGCTCTTCTTCGCTATAGTTATGCAATTCTTCGTCCGTGTAGATCCGCAGTTCCTGGTAGTTTAATTCCTTTTGCGGCCTTTTAGGTTTAAATTCCATGCACAATACCCCCTTGAAAATAAAGTCGCTGGCAACAAGCCGCCGGAAATCCGATTGGGTAATCACAGGCGCCTATTTAATGGCCGGTGTCATCGCCCCCTTAAAATGATAAAAATTATTAACACAATCCCCAAGACTTTCTCTCAAACCACTTTCTGCATGATGGGTTCCAGTTACTCCGGGACTATCTACACTGTCAACGAGGCTTTAAGATCCTTACCCCCNNCATCCTGGTATGAAAAGCGATAGGTCTTTCGACCTATCGCAGTTTGGAGGCAAAAAGTGGAAGGCAGGAATGGTGCCCCGACACTACCGGGAAAAACAGACCCCCCACCGCGTTTAACTCCCCTAAAAATAGAGGTGGGAGGTGAGATGTGGGAG
>DFYS01000130.1 GCA_002383405.1 Moorella sp. UBA4076 | reverse complement strand
CTGGAACGGGAGCAGCCGCAGGGCGTTATCGTCCAGTTCGGCGGCCAGACGGCCATCAACCTGGCCAGAGTGGTGGCCGACGCGGGTTTTACGGTCCTGGGGACCACGGTGGCCGATATTGACCGCGCCGAAGACCGGGAAAAGTTTGACGCCCTGCTGAACGAGCTGGGAATACCGCGGCCGCGGGGCGGGGCGGCGGCTTCTGTAGCCGGAGCGGCGCGGATTGCCCGAGAACTCGGCTTCCCGGTGCTGGTGCGGCCTTCCTACGTCCTGGGCGGCCGCGCCATGGAGATCGTCCACAGCGAAGGCGAACTGCTGGAGTATGCCACCACCGCCGTGCGGGTGGCACCGGAACACCCCATCCTGGTGGATAAGTACCTGCCGGGTACGGAGGTGGAAGTGGACGCTGTCAGCGACGGGGAAACCGTCCTCATCCCCGGCATTATGGAGCACATCGAGCGCGCTGGCATCCACTCCGGCGATAGCATCGCCGTTTACCCGGCGCACAGCCTGCCGCCGGGGGTGGCGGAAAAGATTGTCGCCTACACCGGCCAGCTGGCGCGGGGCTTATGCGTGCGCGGCCTCCTCAATATCCAGTTCGTCATCCACCAGGGAGAGGTCTACGTCCTCGAAGTCAACCCCCGCTCCAGCCGCACGGTGCCCTATCTCTCCAAGATTACCGGCGTGCCGATGGTGGCCCTGGCGACTGGCGTGATGCTGGGCCGGAGCCTTCCTGAACAGGGCTGCCGGGGCGGCCTTTTGCCGCCACCGGATTTTACCGCCGTCAAAGTCCCGGTCTTTTCCTTCGGCAAACTCCTCCAGGTGGATACCTCCCTGGGGCCGGAGATGAAGTCTACCGGCGAAGTTATGGGCATCGCCCCGGCCTACGAGCGGGCCCTGTATAAAGGCCTGGTGGCTGCCGGCTGCGCCATCCCCAATCACGGCACCCTGCTGGCCACCATCGCCGATAAGGATAAAGCGGAAGCGGTGCCCATCATCAAGGGCTTTGCTGAACTGGGCTTCAAAGTGGTGGCCACCGACGGCACCGCCGGCGCCCTGGCCGCGGTGGGGCTATTCGTGGAGAGAGTAGGGAAGGTCCGCGAGGGTTCGCCCCACATTNNTGGACTATATCCGCGAAGGGAGGGTGCACTTCGTCCTCAACACCCTGACCAGGGGTAAAATGCCCGGCCGCGACGGCTTTAAGATCCGCCGCGCCGCCGCCGAACTGGGCATCCCCTGCCTGACCTCCCTGGATACAGCGCAGGCGCTGCTTAAAGTGTTGCAGTCGCTTAAGGCCGGAGACGAGCTGACCTTAAAACCCCTGCAGGAGTATGTACGGTTTGAGAGGTGAGANNGGGAAGTGAGAAGTGGGAAGTGAGAGGCAGAGGCAGGCCATTTGTGGCAGAACGCTATTTTTGAGGAGATGATCTTTATGCCTTCCAGAGATAAAATAATCGTCGCTTTAGATGTTCCCGACCTGGCGGCCGGCGCAAAGCTGGTAGACCAGCTTTTCCCCTACGTCGGCATGTTTAAAGTAGGCCTGGAGTTTTACACCGCCGCCGGGCCGGCGGCCATCTCCATGGTCAAGGAGCGCGGCGGCAAAGTCTTTGCCGACCTGAAGCTCCACGACATCCCCAACACCGTGGCCGGGGCGGCGCGGGCCCTGGTACGCCTGGGGGTTGATATGCTCAACGTCCATGCCGCCGGCGGCAGGGCGATGCTGCAGGCCGCGGCGGCAGCCGTCCGGGAAGAAGCATCAGCTTTGGGCCGCCCGGCGTCGCTCCTCATCGCCGTTACCGTGCTGACCAGCCTGGATGGCGAGGCTTTGCGCCACGAGGTGGGCATTGAGCGGGAGGTAGAGGAGCAGGTGGTCCGCTGGGCCGGGTTAGCGCAGGAGTCCGGCCTGGACGGGGTGGTGGCCTCCCCCCGGGAGATCGGCGCTATCCGGGCGGCCTGCGGGCCTGAATTCGTTATCGTTACGCCCGGGGTACGGCCGGCCGGTGCCGACCGCGGCGACCAGCGCCGGGTCATGACCCCGGTGCAGGCCCTGCAGCATGGAGCCTCCTACCTGGTCATCGGCCGCCCCATCACCGCCGCCCCCGACCCTGTCGCCGCCGCCCGGGCTATTGCGGCGGAAATGGAAGGGGCAAGGGAGGGTATTTAAATTTATAAAAGCTCTTGTTTCAGGCGCAACCCTCAGGTAAAATAGCTTAAAAGGCTGCCCTGGCGGCAGTATATTAATAATAACAACCCGGTGGCGGCAGCGTTGTTAAGCAAGATGGACTATACGCCACTGGGAACGAGTGCAAGTAAAAATCGAGTTTTTACGCCTGTTAACCCGGATAAGGAGATGGGCTGGGAATATGGAAAAGCAGTAGATTTTCTGCTTATACCCCCGAAAGGGGTACGGTCTATTCCCCTGATTTATATATTGCTTGCACCAGGAGCGTATTGTATTTTATCGTGATTTGGTATATACTAACGGTAGGGAAAGTAGGATTTACTCTGCTTTTTATAGCCAATAAAGGAGGGTCTGCTATGAGTGTTCCAATTGTTGACAATGCAAAGGTAATGTCCAAAGGCCAAATTACTCTTCCTAAAGATATCCGCTCCAAGCTACGCCTTGCCAATGGAGACCGTGTCACCCTCATTTGCGAGGATGACCGGGTCATTCTTATGAATTCTGCTGTATATGCCATGAAAATGCTTCAGAAGGAAATGAAGGGCGAAGCGGAAAAAGCCGGGATCCAAACCGATGACGACGTCATGGATCTGGTAAAGGACATCCGCACGGAGATTGAAGGACTATGAGAGTA
>DFYS01000040.1:1012-7814 GCA_002383405.1 Moorella sp. UBA4076 | reverse complement strand
TACTCAAGGCTGCCCAGCACTCAACCCCGGGTGGCTCACTCTTTGGTACCTTACGGCTTCAAAACTGCAATAAAGGCCGCCATAGCCAGCAAAGGAGCAATGGTCACGCCGGCAAGATTTGGGTTGTGGGCGGAGCCCCCATTGGTGGGTATATACTTTTATGATGGTTTCAATTCTTAAAGTCACCGCAGGGCAGGATGAGTGCTGGGCTGCTACTCGCCCCCGCGGGCTCGCATCTGCCTGGCCAGGAACTCCAGACGGCGCAATCGGTGGTTGACCCCCGATTTCCCGACCGGCGGTACTAACATTGCCCCCAGTTCCTTGAAACTGGCTTCCGGATACTCCAGGCGTAAGCGGGCGATCTCCCGCAAACTGGCAGGCAGGCGCTCCCAGCCCGCAGTGGCCATCAAGTAGCGAATTTTTTCCGCCTGGCGCAGACCTGTCTCCACCGTCTTGCTTAAATTGGCCGTTTCGCAGTTGACCAGGCGGTTAACCTGATTGCGCATATCCTTCAATATACGGACGTTCTCGTAAACCAGCACCGCGTTGTGAGCCCCCATGAGGCTTAAGGCGCGAATAATCTCCTCACTATCCTTCAGGTAAAGCACCAGCCCCCGCTGGCGGCGGCTGAGCCGGGGTTGGAGCTGGAGCTGTTCCATGACCGCCTGCAAGCGGCCGGCTTCCCCCTCCTCCTCAACAAGAAACTCCAGGTGATGGGTAGCGGCGGGCCTGTTGGCCGACCCTGCGGCCAGAAAAGCACCCCGTAAATAGGCCGCCAGGCAGCAGCGGTACTCCGGGACGGCACTCCAGCCAGCCAGCCAGGTATTGATGGTTTCTAACCCGGCCGCAGTGATAACCTTATAAATGGGCCGGCCGCCACGCGCGCGCCGTTCAGTTTTTACTTTTACCCCCAGGTCCGCCACGGCCCGCGCCAGGGAGTAAATCCTGCGGGCTACAGCGGCGTGGCCGGTGGCCAGGAGGATAGCCCCCCCGGGGTCCCCGGCGGGGTGATTGACCCCCCCGGGAGTACCCGTGGCCGTACCCATCGTTAAAATTCTCCCTTTACCCTGCCGCAAAAAAGCAACCAGCTCGGCCCGGGCACAACAGGAACGGCGGTTCTTTACCCGCGCCAGCTCTTCTTTAGTTTCCAGGGAAAAGGATAAACCCATGGTTTACACCCCTTTTGAGACCTCCATCAAGAAACAAGGTGGCGGAATTTCTTCCGGAACAGGTAGACCAATCGCTGCCGGCGGCAGGAATGGTGACGGTAGAATTCCTCCATCAAGAGGGTGGCCAGGCGTTCGGGGTGGTGCCGGACGACATGGGTCTCGTCGGCCAGCCAGCCCGAGCGCAGTTGCACTCCCATCCTGGTCACCGCCGCCCGCTCCAGCACGACGGGGCGGGCACCCTTTTCCCCGTAGCGGCGCCGCGCCGCCCGCGAGATGGGACCACGGTGGGCGATAACCACATCGACCAGATCCCGGCCGCAATGATCGATAATAGCCTGCAGGTGGTCGCCAACGGTGTAGCCATCCGTCTCGCCGGGCTGGGTCATGATATTGCAAACGTAAAAGACCGGCGCCGGCGACTGGCGCAGAGCGTCAGCCAGGCCGCGTACAAGCAAATTCGGCAGGATACTGGTGTAAAGGCTGCCCGGGCCGATGATCACGGCGTCCGCGCGGGCGATGGCCTCCAGGGCCGCTGCCGGCGGCCGGCAGGCAGCAGGCTGTAAAAATACCCTCTTGATCCGTTGGCCGGCCGCGGGGATATTGCTTTCCCCCATAATAATGCTGCCGTCGGCCAGTTCGGCGCCCAGGGTGACGTGGCTGGTGGTAGAAGGGATCACCCGCCCGCCGACCGCCAGGACCCGCGCCAGCTCCTGGATGGCGCGGTCGAAATCGCCGGCCATATCGGTCATGGCCGCCAGTAAAAGGTTGCCCAGGCTGTGCCCGGCCAGGCCCTCACCCTGGTGAAAACGGTAATTGAACAGGTCCTCCATCAGGCTTTCCGTATCGGCCAGAGCGACCAGACAGTTGCGGATATCTCCAGGGGGCGGGATCTGCAGTTCCTGGCGCAGGCGGCCGGAGCTGCCGCCATCATCGGCCACCGTGACAATGGCGGTCAGATTACGGGTGTAATTTTTCAGCCCCCGCAAGAGCACCGCCAGCCCTGTCCCCCCGCCGATGGCGACAATATGCGGACCGCGGGCCAGGTAGCGGCGCCGGTAAAAAAGCTGCCAGATATTACTGGTCCCTCCGGGGAAGAGGACCTTAAAAAATGACGCGGCCAGGTGCTGTACCCCCAGGATGATCAGGAGCATCCCCAGGCCGGCAACCACCAACCCCCCCAGCAACGGCGACCCCAGGGCGCCCAGGGTGTGCAGGATAAACCAGGTAACGCCCCTTTCCGCCGAGGCCAGCAGGGTGACTCCTAAGATGATCGTCAAACCGGAAACCAGGAAAAAAAGCCCTGCGGCTACCAGCAGCAGCCAGCGTTTAATCTTCAACCCGGGATAGAGCCATTTAAAACCCTCCACCCTGAACCCCCCTGATATTTCCCAGGTAACGCATCACGTCCCGGTGCTTGACGATTACATCATACCCGTCATCGCGCAGGATTGCCCCCAGTTTTTCGGCCAGGGTTACCGAGCGATGCTGGCCGCCGGTACAACCGATGGCAATCACCAGCTGGGACTTGCCCTCACGCTGGTAATGGGGTATCAAGAAGCGCAGCAGAGCGGCAAATTGCTCGATAAATTGCTGCGCCTCCGCTGAGGCCATGACAAATTCAGCCACACAACGGTCATGACCGGTGAAGGGGCGTAAAGAGGGGATATAAAAAGGATTGGGCAAAAAGCGCACGTCCATAACCAGATCGGCATCCAGGGGGATGCCATATTTATAACCGAAGGAGATAATGCTGATCAGCAGCTGCCTCCGGTTGACGGCGAAGAGTTCGGTGATTTGCTCTTTCAGCTGGCGCGGCGTCAGTTCGGAGGTGTCGATAATTTTGCTGGCGCGGCCGCGCAGCTCTTCCAGGCGCTGCCTTTCAGCAATAATGCCCTCCAGAATCTGGCCACCGCTGGAAAGGGGGTGACGCCGCCTGGTTTCTTTATAGCGCCGCACCAGGACTTCATCGGCCGCTTCCAGAAACAGGATCTCATAGGGAATACTGCGGCTGTCCAGATAGCCCAGCGCCTCCTCCAGGCCGTCAAAAAACTGGCCGCCGCGGATATCCATTACCAGGGCCACCCTGGCAATAGAGCTAGCGGGCTGCCCCAGGAGATCAACCAGTCCGGGAATCAGGGAAGGGGGCAGGTTGTCGACGCAGAAAAAATCCAGGTCCTCCAGGCAGCGTACCGCCTGGGTCTTGCCGGCGCCGGAAAGGCCGGTGACAATGACCAGGCGGGGATAGTTGCTTACGGCCATAACTCTTCCCTCCCCCGAAATGAGATTTGCGAAGTGGGAGGTGAGGTGGAAGGTTTGCCGGAACTGGCTGCGCCAGTTCCTGATTAAAGCCTGCTTGCCTCTATTTTCTCCCATTTGCTGGCGGCACGCCGCCGTAAATTGCTCCCCAAAAATTGACACCAACGCCGATATTGCGCGGGCCGTGATCGGTAAGGGCTACTTCAGCCAGCCCGGCCCGGCGGGCGGCGTCGATCATCGCGGCCGCGCCGGCACAGCCGTCGCTGTGGTTGGTATGGACGTGGTAATCAGCCCGGAAAAATTGGGGCAAAAGCTAACCCCCCAGGATAAATTGCTCCAGGGCCAAAGCGACGCCGCCGTCGTTGTTGCTGGCGGTAACATGGTCGGCGGCTGCCCGCACCTCTGCCGGAGCGTTGGCCATGGCTACCGCCAGGCCGGCATAGCGGAACATCTGGATATCGTTATAGCTGTCGCCAAAGACCATGATTTCCTCCGGCCGGACGCCTTCACGTTCTGCCAGGGCCTGGAGCCCGCGCGCTTTATTAACCTCGCGGTTGAGCATCTCCAGGTAATGGGGCAGGGCACGGGTGATGTATACCCCTTCACCCACGTCGCGGCGGATGGCTGCTTCCAGGGGATCAAGGGCCGGCCCCTCGTTCAGGGCGACGACCTTCAAAGGGCCTTTCTCCCTCCCCTGGAGAAAGGTTAACATATCATCAACCAGAAGTAAACTCACCCCGACGCGGCGAGCATACTCCTCATTTGCAGCCTGGATACTTTCAACATAGAGGCAGTCCTCCAGGTAAACGTTATAGGCGTAACCAAAGCTGCGAATGTGTTCTATCAAACGCCGCGCCAGAGGTAAAGGTATGGCCTGTTCATAGAGGACTTCCCCTGTCCCCGCGTGGCGCACCTGGGCGCCGTGGTAGATTATAAGCGGTATATCCAGGCCCAGCTCAACGGCATAAGGCTGCGCCGACTGAAACATGCGCCCGGTGGCCAGGGTTACGGTGATACCCTTTTCCCTGACTTTGCTGATGGCCTCTCTGGCCTTTGGTTCAATGACTATTTCGTCGGTTAACAGCGTCCCGTCGAGATCAAGGGCTACCATACGGATTCTCGGCATCATTTTTCCTCCCCAGGCCGGCCAGGATGCGGGCGGCTACCGCCCGGTTTATCCCTGTGACGGCCTGCAATTCTTCTAATGTTGCTCCACCAATCCGCTCCAGCGAACCAAAATGGCGCAATAACGCCTGCCTGCGTTTCGCCCCCACCCCGGGAATATCATCCAGCACCGAGCGGAAGACGGCCTTTTGCCGCTGCTGGCGGTGGTAGGTGATGGCGAAGCGGTGCACTTCATCGCGCAGGTGCTGCAGGAGCTTGAGCGCCTGGCTGTCGCGGGCCAGACGCAGCGGCGCCGGACTGCCTTCGCAGTAGAGCAGCTCCTCTTCCTTGGCCAGGCCGAAGGTGGCGATAGAGGCGACGCCCAGGGCGGCCATGACCTCCCGCGCGGCATGGAGCTGGCCCGGGCCGCCGTCGATAAGCACCAGGTCCGGCAGTTCGCCGAAGCGCTGGTCCCCGGCGGCAGCGCGCTGGAAACGGCGGGTCAGGATCTCCTGCAGGGAGGCAAAATCATTGGGACCGGTCACCGTTTTAATCTGAAAGCGGCGGTAGGCAGCGGGCAGCGGCCGGCCGTCGACAAAGACCGCCATGGCTCCTACCGGATTGCTGCCCTGAAAATTGGAGATATCATAGGCCTCCATCCGCCGCGGCAGCTGCGGCAGGTCCAGGGCCTGCTGCAGTTCCAGCAGCGCTGCCTTATCTCCCTCTTCCCGGCGCCGGCGCGCCTGGAGGTGCTCCTGGAGGAGGCTGACAGCATTTTCGTGGACCAGCTGCAATAGTTTGAACTTGCCGCCCCGTTGCGGCACCTTTAACTCCACCCGGCCGCCGCGCCGCTGCGCCAGCCAGCTGGCGATGGTAGCGGTGTCTTCCGGTTCATCATGGAGCAGGATGTGCGGGGGAATCTCCGTCCCGCGACTGTAGTACTCCTTCAGCAGCGCCGCCATAACCTCGGCGCGGGAGAAGCCTGCCGTGCCGGTAAGAAAAAAATGGTCGCGGCCGATCACCTTGCCGCCGCGGCTGAAGAAGATGAGCCCCAGAGCGGCCTCGCCTTCGCAGGCAAAGGCCACGGCGTCGGCGTCTTCACCGCTGGCGGCGGCCAGCTTCTGGCGCGCCGAAATCTCCTCTACCGCCCGCAGCTGGTCACGCAACCGCGCCGCCTTTTCAAACTCCAGTCCGGCGGCGGCAACTTCCATCTGCGCCTTTAAGTCCCGGACCAGAGCGGTATGTCTCCCCTCCAGAAACATAACCAAGTTATCCACCGCCTGGCGGTAGACTGCCGGGCTGACCGCACCGGTGCAGGGGGCCAGGCAACGGTTGATATGGGCGTTGAGGCAGGGCCGGCTGCGGCGCTGCAGGGGCGTGTCGCGGCAGGTCCGCACCGGGAAAAAGCTGCGCAGGAGTTTCAGGGTTTCCCGCAGAGCGCCCACGTTGGTATAGGGCCCGAAGTAGCGGGAGCCATCGCGGGCCAGGGAGCGGGTGATCTGCATCCGGGGATACTGCTCCTGCAGGGTGATTTTGATATAGGGGTAGCTCTTGTCGTCCTTCAGGTTGACGTTATAGCGCGGCCGGTGCTCTTTGATCAGGTTGCACTCTAAAATCAGGGCTTCGACTTCGTTATCGGTCAGGATATATTCCAGGTCGGCAATATGACTGACCATTAACGCCGTCCGCGGCGGCAGCTGGCCATGAAAATAGGAACGTACCCGGTTTTTCAGCGAAGCAGCCTTACCGACGTAAATAATTGCGCCCCGAGCGTCACGCATCAGATAGACGCCGGGATGGTCCGGCAGGTGTTCCAGTTTCTCCGTATATGAAGCGTGGGAGGTGGGAAGGGGGAGGTGAGAACTTTTGTCGGAATTGGCGGCGCCAACTCCTTCCCCGCTTTCGACTTCCGGTTTCTTAGCGCCTGTCGCCAAATGCCTCACCCCGCATGTTCTTTTACTTGCACCGGGTGCCTCTAGACCAGAAGATCAGGGTATGGTTGCATCGGCTCATTGGGCCCTTAATTCCAATGATCTACGCCAAGTAAGAAAATGGCGTAGTAAAGTTTGGTTCCGGTTATGCCAGGTTAGTCCCTTAAGTCCGAACATCTTCGCAAAATGGCAAGAAAATATTGCGGCAGGATTTTGGTCCCGGCTATGCCGGGTCAGGGTGTTACCTGATACCCGGCCTCCATCGCGATATACCACCCTGAAAATAGCGTTTTGCCGTTCAGTATGTTACTGTATCGGGGGTGGGGCAGGTTCCCGGAAGGC
>DFYS01000040.1:0-985 GCA_002383405.1 Moorella sp. UBA4076 | reverse complement strand
GCGCCTGAAGGGAACCTGCCCCACCCCCCACCTTCACACAATACTGCCATTTTCATCCTTCTGCTGGTGCCGCCGCGGCATGGGCGTCTACCCTGTAGCATACGGGAAAAATGGGGGGGTTACTCCTGGCCCACTACCAGGGGCAGTTCCTGATGTCCTGACGGAAGACGGTGCTCTTCCTTGTTTAAAAATTGCTCCGCAAACTGCTGCTTTTCTCCGTCCTGCCCGGCCGGTCTTTCTCTATCCCGCGCCAGGACCGGGGCCAGAAACCGGCCGGTGTAGGAGACCGCCACCCGGCAGACCGCTTCCGGCGTGCCGGTGGCTACCACCCGGCCGCCGTCCTCGCCGCCCTCGGGACCCAGGTCGATGATATAATCCACCGACTTGATGACATCCAGGTTGTGCTCGATGACCACCACCGTATTGCCGGCGTCCACCAGGCGCTGCAGGACGCCCAGCAGCCGCTCGATGTCGGCCATATGCAGGCCCGTAGTCGGCTCGTCGAGGATATACATGGTGCGGCCGGTGCTGCGCCGCGCCAGCTCCGTCGCCAGCTTCACCCGCTGGGCTTCGCCGCCGGAAAGGGTGGTAGCCGGCTGGCCCAGGGTGATGTAACCCAGGCCCACATCCTGCAGGGTTTGCAGGCGCCGGTGCAGGCGGGGGATGGCGGCGAAGAATTCCGCCGCCACATCCACGGTCATAGCCAGAACGTCGGCAATAGATTTACCCTTGTATCTTATAGCCAGGGTCTCGCGGTTATAACGCTTGCCCTGGCAGACCTCGCAGGGCACGTAAACGTCGGGCAGGAAGTGCATCTCGATTTTAATGATGCCGTCACCGCTGCAGGCCTCACAGCGGCCACCCTTGACATTAAAGCTGAAGCGTCCCGGTTTGTAGCCGCGGGCGCGGGCCTCCGGGGTGGCGGCAAAGAGGGTGCGGATATCATCAAAAACACCAGTATAGGTGGCCGGGTTGGAGCGCGGGG
>DFYS01000005.1 GCA_002383405.1 Moorella sp. UBA4076 | reverse complement strand
CTCCTTTCCAATTCCACAGCTCTTTCTTTGACTTCATCCTTGACCTTGGGTTCTGTTAGGCAAACCACGTCCTTATCCTGCAGAGAGTTATTTTTGGCATATATCCTGATAACATGAAAGACTTTAGGCATGTCCCTAATGATTTTGGATACTTCAGTGATATGTTCCGGAGCCGTTGGAATTCCTTCAAGCCGATGATCTTTTTCTCCGTATCAGAAAAATGGATGAACCCGTGTATTGGATCCCGTATTCTATTTTGATGGTATAACGACTCGTCGAAGCCCTCCAACCTCAGACACCTCCCTCCCCACTCCCATTTTTTTTACATCTGCGCCAAGTCTTCCTCCCAGTCTTTCTGCTTAGAATAGGTTCTTAGACCTGGGATATAGGGTTTAACATAAACTTGCACGTCTTAGATATAACCCTAAGAATATATATTCGACATCGTTTCTAATTTTCCTGCTTTTGCTAATTAGCCTATGCAAACTTTTTGCTTGCCGTACCTTGTATGTCGTGGCAGTGCATCTACCCCAGCCATGTCAGCACGCCAGCCGGGCTGGGATACCAGAAATGAGGATAAAGGCCTTACTCCCGTACCGATCCGCCGCCCGGGCGACCACCCGCGTGCCCAGGACGTTGTTTTTGATGGCCTCCGGGGGGTTCATTTCCATATAGGAGCATCGATTGGAGGCTAAAAATAACTATTCTGTATAATCAACGGCGATTCTGTTAATTTCCCACTTCGTAGATTGGCAATTTCTATATCGAAATGAGGTAGTATATGGATCTTAAAATTACGTTCAAGATAACCTTTACATATACGAAAAGCAACTCCATGAAGATATCCTATAGAAACTAAAGTGGGCTCCGCCCACAANNGTTTTGAAGCCGTAAGGTACTAAATGTTTTTAATCTGTAATCGTTTCCTTTGGTTTTTGACGCTCATTTAAACGATTAATGTTAACTAATGGGAGTATTACGGGTGGAACATTGGCAGCCATAGTAATACTCGAAACAACCGTTCTCAAGAAAGGAAAAAGAATAGCCGGGGCATTGATTTCTGCATAACGATGTAACTCATCTTCTTCAACAGAAGAATTGGCTTTAAACCACCCTCGTAAATTAACCTCCAGATGAAACGGATTATCTGCTTCGGGACCTTCTTCAAATATATTGCAAAATAAATCAACGTTAATCTCCTTATTTGTATCATCAACAGTTGGCTCAAACCGTACTTTAAACTCTAATGGTATAGACCTGTTCTTCTGTGGTTTGAAGTTCTGATTTAACTTGTAAGATATATGTAATACTTTATATCCCCGGAAAATCAATTGGCTTTCTATAGACTTGTCCATCATGCTGCCTCACCATTTGCAACAGTAATATAACCTTTTGTTAAGTCGGTATATGAGTCTCCAAAAACATTATACTCAACGATTATACTCTCGGGTTGCCATTCACAATCTGCTTCCTCCCCAATATCAGGGCATTGCTCAATCCCTGCTTTCAGTAAATCATCCTCAAATTGCTCAATGGTTACTTGATCAAGATATTGGTTTATCCGCTCAACTACTTCTTTAAAATCCACCGTTATTGCACCTCCATAGTTCAATGGATTTTATACAACGTTCTTCTCTTACACATATTTGAATTTGTACCGGAGGAATATTGGTAATATCATATGGATAGTACCGGCCTGGCACACGAAAAACAGCTCTCACTACTTCATAAGGAAATTGCTGGCAGATAATATTTATAACTATACCATTTAAAAGGCGTTTTCCTTTATACTTAGTCTGCTCCAATTTATGCTGTATTTGTTTTAATACCGATAAAAACATATTCCAATCTCGTTTCCGTGTTAAATCAAGAACCTCCCGGGCTTCAATAATCGTTTTTAAGACAGCCCATTCTTTATATTTTTTGGCTCGTATACACCAATCAATAGCCTGGTCAGGATCATCCTCAAAAAAGTAAATACCCCTTCCCAGCCATTCATCTTCTCTATTGGAAGGTACAAATCTTTTATCCAATAATATCATATCTGCACTTGCTTTACTAGTACCATGAAACCCTGTAAAAGCCCTTGCCATATTATGCCCCCGACATAAGTTAGATAACCTGTTGGAAATAGGTTCTAGCTTAACCGTAGAAATCCTGCTATTTTCAGCTTATAGGTCGGCTAAAGTTTCATGACCTATAAGGTGGCAGAAAAGACAGGGCGTGGCCAAATACTCTACCCCACCTGCAGCTCCTGCCCCTTCTCCACCCGGAAGTCCGGCAGGACCAGGCGCAGGGCTTCGGTTACGCCCTGCACGTCGGCGCGCCAGCCGGGCTGGGAGACCAGCCACAGGAAACGCTCCAGCCGGGCGGCGTCGACCTCCTCCGGCCGGGCGATGAAGATGCGCTCGTGGGATGTGGCGTTGACCCCCTCCCCGGCCGTCAGGATCTCTTCATAGAGCTTCTCCCCGGGCCGGATGCCGGTAAAGGCGATCTCAAGATCCCGCTCCGGCTCGTAACCGGACAGGATAATCATACTCCGCGCCAGGTCGACGATCTTCACCGGCTCGCCCATGTCGAGGACGAAGATCTCCCCGCCGCGGGAGAGGGCACCGGCCTGGATGACCAGCTGCACCGCCTCNNCCGCGGCTGCCCAGGACGTTGCCGAAACGCACGGCGGCAAAACGGGTCTTACTGCGCCGGGCGACCTCCTGGACTACCATCTCCGCCACCCGCTTCGACGCCCCCATGATGCTGGTCGGGTTAACGGCTTTATCCGTAGAAATGAGGATCAAGGCTTTACTCCCGTACCGGTCCGCCGCCCGGGCGACCACCCGCGTGCCCAGGACGTTATTCTTAATAGCCTCGGCGGGGTTCAGCTCCATCAGCGGCACATGCTTGTGGGCGGCAGCGTGAAAGACCACCGCCGGTTTATAGGTACGGAAAAGCTGCTCAACGGCCGTCTCATCCTTGACGTCGATAACAGCCTGGGTAAGGTTGATATCCAGGCAGGTGCGGCTCAATTCCTGGTGGATTTCATAGATGCTGTTCTCGCCGTGGCCCAGCAAAATCAGCCTGGCGGGGCCGAAGGAAGCCACCTGGCGGCAGAGCTCCGAACCGATAGACCCCCCGGCGCCGGTCACCAGGACCACTTCCCCGGCCAGGTAGCCGGCCATGGCCGCCAGGTCCACCCGGACCGGCTCCCGGCCCAGGATGTCTTCGATGCGCACCTCGCGGATGGGGTCGACCTTTACCGTACCGTCCAGGAGGTCATAAATCCCCGGTACAATGCGTAAAGCAGCGCCGGTACCATGACAGATCTCCACGATCTCGCGGATTACACTGCCGTGGACAGAGGGCATGGCGATGACGATTTCGCCGATATTTAATTCCTCCACCAGCCGGGGGATATCTTCCCGCATCCCCAACACAGGCAGCCCCAGCAGGCTGCGGCCCTGCTTGGCCGGGTCATCGTCGACAAAACCGATAGGGTTCGCCCCACCGCCATTACCATTGCCACTGCTATTACTACCATTGCGGTTGCGGTATTCGCGCGCCACCATGGCGCCGGCATCTCCAGCGCCGACGATGAGCACAGCTCGTCCACTATGACGCGCTACCGGAAAGCGGTATTCACGAAAAAATCGCCAGGAAAGGCGGGAGAAACCGACCAGGGCGATAATCAACAGCGTCCAGAGGGCAAAGATACTGCGCGGCAGAGGAAAGGTACCGCCGATCATGCGGAAATAGGCCAGGGAGATACTGGCCATGGAGCCGGCCAGGGTAGCCGTGACAATAGCCACCAACTCGCCAATAGAGGCATACTGCCAGAGGCGGTTATAGAGGCGAAAGAAATAAAAGGCGGCTATGTAAAAGCAGGTCGCCCAGGGTGCCAGCCGCAGGGCGTCATGGATGTAGACAGGTTTGATAACCCCGTCAAAGCGCAGCCATAAGGCCAAAAATAAGGCTATGTTGATCGTTATGGCATCGACAATAATCAGGAATAAGGTGCGGGTAACTCTTCTCATGGCCTGCTTCCTTCCTCTCGCAAAGCCTTTTCCAGGTGTTCAGCCACGTATTCAACCTCCGCCGGGGTTAGATTATTATGAAAGGGAATGGCAATACTCGTCCGGCCGAAAGCCTCCGTTACTGGAAAATCGCCTTCGCGATAACCAAACTGGGAACGGTAAAAGGGCTGCAGGTGGATGGGGGTGAAATAGGGCCGGCAGCCAATGCCCGCTGCCTGCAGGCGCTGCATAACACGTTCACGCAACACCGCCTGTTTGGCAGGTACAGGCTCATCAACGCCGACCTGGATAACATAGACGAACCAGCTCATACGGGTTACTTCCGGCGCTATGTAAGGCAAGCGGATGCCAGGTATCTGCGCCAGCCTCTGGTTATAAAGCTCCGCTACCTGCTGCCTTTTAGCGATAATCTCCTCAATCCTGCCCATCTGGGCTACACCCAGGGCTGCCGAAAGCTCGTCCAGGCGGTAGTTGTAGCCCAGGCGCTCGTGGTTTAACCAGACGCCCCCTTCACCCCGACCCTGGTTACGCATGCTGCGGCAGAGTTGGGCGACCCTCTCATCGTCGGTGACAATCAGCCCACCCTCGCCGGTGGTAATCTGCTTGTTGGGGTAGAAAGCAAAAACAGCAGCG
>DFYS01000163.1 GCA_002383405.1 Moorella sp. UBA4076 | reverse complement strand
GCCGCGCCCGAGGCCTGCGAAGCTTGTATAAGTATAAGGGCGAGAAGTGGCGCCCAGAGGGAACCTGCACCCACCCCATTCAATGCAAGTGTGACGTGCTGTGAAATGAATAAACTGGCTTTGAGGGCCAGTTTATACCCTTGGACATCTATGTTGTCCCTCTGTGCGAGTCTCAATCAAAGGGTCTAATTTACTTTAGCCCCGATCCGCAGTTTATCGGCGATCATAGCGATAAACTCCGAATTGGTGGGCTTGCCGCGTTCAACGTTAATAGTATAGCCGAAGAATTTATTCATCATATCGACATTGCCCCGATCCCAGGCCAGCTCGATGGCATGGCGGATAGCCCGCTCCACCCGGCTGGGGGTAGTCATATATTTCCGGGCTATCAAGGGATAGAGTTCCTTGGTCACCGCCCCCAGGAGACTTACATCATCGATAACCATCAGGATAGCTTCCCGGAGATACTGGTAACCTTTGATATGCGCCGGCACTCCCATCTGGTGAATAATCTTGGTTACCTCAATGTCCATATTGCGACCGCCCCGGTTAACCTGGGGTGGTGCCGGCGGCAGGGCCTGGCCGTTTGCTAACTGTCGCAACCGGTTACCCAGGACCTCCAGGTCAAAAGGCTTAAGGATATAATAATCGGCTCCCAGTTCCATTGAACGCAGGGTCATGTTTTCCTGACCCAGCGCTGTTAAAATTACAATTTTAGGTCGGGGGTCAAACCCTGGATTTTGCAGTCGCTCCAGAACACCGATGCCATCAAGATGGGGCATAATGATGTCCAAAATAACTACATCTGGTTCCTGTTCCTGGATTAATTGCAGGGTCTCATTGCCGTTGTGGGCCACCCCGGTTAGAATAAAATCATGCTGTTCCGTAAAAAAATCCTCCAATACCTCACAAAACTCCCGATTATCATCGGCAACCAGGACTTTAATCGGCTCATTCATCGTATATAATCCCGCCTCCTACACCCCGTGTCAATTTTATAGCGAGATAGTTTTCGACGTCGACAGCGGATATTCCTTCCAGCCGCACGAAGATGCAAAAGTTTTGGTTATCCAACACCGATTACCATTATATGTAAGTTACCAGGGGATTCGACGCTGTTCCCCTGGATGCAGGTATTAAATCAGCCTCCTCAACCATCCATTCCGCCAGGACACCGTATCCCCGCGTCGGATCATTAATAAAAACATGGGTTACCGCACCTGCCAGTTGTCCATCCTGGATGATGGGGCTGCCGCTCATACCCTGGATGATGCCTCCGGTAAGGTTCAACAGGCGCGGGTCAGTTATCCGCAGTACCAATCCCCTGCCGCTATCCCGCTGGTGAGCCATCACCCTCTCTATTTCGACCTGGAATTGCTCCACCTTTTCTCCTTCGACTACAGTTAGAATTTCCGCTGGTCCCGGATGGACGGCCTCGGTTAAAGCGACCGGTAAAAGCGCACTCAGTGAACCGGCAATCCCGCCATCTAACGTCCCAAAAATGCCAACTGCGGTGTTTTTCTGGATATTCCCTTTTAAGCTGCTATTATCCAGAAATACCCCTATTTTTTCGCCGGGCTGCCCCCGCCGGCCCTGGTGGATCCCCTCGATGGCTGCCGCGACAATGCGGCCCCCGCTGATATTCATCGCCGTATGACCGTCACTGCCGCTGACAATATGCCCCAGGGCGCCGAAGATATTTTTCTCCTGGTCATAAAAGGTCAGTGTCCCCACTCCGGCAGTACTGTCCCGGACAAAGATGCCGATGCGGTAGCGCCCTGTGTCCGCACAATAGCGGGGCTGAATTTGGAAGTTCAGGAGGCGGTCATCCCTTCGAACGGTCATTTGCATAGGGCGGCCGGCCTGTCCGGCGGCATCAATACGCGCGGCTACTTCCTGGTCGCTGCTTACCTTTTGACCATCAATAGCGATAATGGCGTCACCGATCTCCAGGCCGGCTTCCTGCGCCGGGTTGACCCGGTTTCCCTGGTCATCCGTTACGGTTGCCTGGCCGACTACTATTACGCCTTCGGTTTGTAAAAGGACACCAATGGCCTGGCCGCCCGGAAAAACATGCACCGGTTCGACCATCTGGACGGTAATATTTTTTAAGGGAATCAGGCCAAATAGTCTTAATTGCAACTGCCACCAGCCGGGACTGCGCGCAGCGGTACTGATTTGATCAAGGCTGTTGACCTGAACTTCGACCTGCCGGGCCAGGCCGGCTGGCAGTTCCCAGTTTAATTGCAGCGGCTTAACACTGGAGAGGCGTTGCACCCGCGGCAGGGAGAAAAAATCGCGTACCGGCGGTGCCATACCCCCGTAAAAGATTAACGCCGCCAGCACCAGTCCCAGGACCTGGCGCCCCAGGTATTTCAAAGGCACCACCCCTTTTTTTTTTAGATGTGAGAGGTGTGAAGATGTTAAAATGGGTGCGTGCAACAGGCTTCCTTTGACTGTTTATTTTTTGGTTCTAAACATAAAATAACCCCCGGCCGTTGTTTTTATGCTGTCAATAACGACCTGAGGAGGAGATACAGGGAGTATAAGGAAGATATGCAGGCCTATTTTCGTTTTTTAAGTTTATATAGCATTTATTTCTTATTTTTTTGCCAGGGAGCCATCAGGGCACCGGCGCCCCCGGACCTCCTGCTTCCTGCCTCTTGTCTCCTGCTCCTATAAGCAGAGCAGCGGCGTGTTTCCGGGCAACCGGAGTATTCTCTCCTGATAATAGGCGGGCCAGTTCTTCCACCCGCTCTTCGGCCGGCAATTTTTCCACCCCGGTAGAGGTGCGGCCCTTGCTGACCGTCTTGGTCACCCGATAATGCTGCCCGGCCATGGCGGCCAGCTGCGCCGAGTGAGTGATGCAGAGGACCTGGTGCTGCCCGGCAATGGCAGCCAGGGTTTG
>DFYS01000143.1 GCA_002383405.1 Moorella sp. UBA4076 | reverse complement strand
CCTCTCGCCGCAGCACTTGCCAATAATGAGGTGGAATTAATCCAGGCCATCGGCGAGGAAGTCAACTGGAATAAGAAAAGGATGGCCGAGATTTTAGGTATCAGCCCGACAACCCTGTGGCGGAAGTTAAAAAAAGCCGGCCTGGATAAATTGAGGCTAGTGCCGGTAAAAGAATGATATTAACACCCAACGGCGGCCCTTGCCGCCGTTGGGTTTAATTTACCGCATCATCTGCGACGGTAACCACAAGGCCAGGCTGGGGAAAAGAGCTACCAGAATCATAACCAGCACATATAACACCAAAAAAGGCCAGCTGCCCCGGATAACTGTGCCCAGGGTGCTGGGAAATCCCAAACCCTTGGCCACGCCGTCGATGGCAAAGAGGTTTAACCCCACCGGCGGGGTGAGCAGGGCCACTTCAATGTTGATGACCATCAAGACCGCATACCAGATAAGATCCAGCTTATACCCCAGCAAGGTGGGTAAAAGAACGGGGATCATGATCATCATGATCGAGGCCCCCTCCAGGAAGCAGCCCATAATAAGCATGATAATCATGGTGATGACGATAAATACCCAGGGAGCAAAACCGCTGACGAAAAAGTCGCTGATGGCTTTACCCAGGCCGAGCTGGGTAATGGCGTTGCCGAAGAGCATGGCACCGCAGATAATGAAGGTGACCATTACGGTACCGTTTAACGCTTCGCGCAAAAGCGGAATCACATCTTTCCAGCTGATGGTACGGTAAATGAAAATGCCTACGATAAAAGACCACAGTACGCCCACGGCAGCGATCTCTGTCGGAGTGGCCACACCGGTGTAGAGCGGGACCATAATGCCTACCGGAATCAACAAAGCCCAGATGCCTTCTTTGAAGGCCACCCACCTCTCGCTCCAGGTCGCAGGTTCCACCTTTACTTTATTGGGCTGGCGGCTGTAAGACCAGGCTACATAAATACTAAAGACGATGACAGCAATAATGCCCGGAACCACACCGGCCATAAAAAGCCGGCCGGCTGATTCCTGGGCAAAAGCGCTGTAAACGATCATCGGCACGCTGGGGGGGATAAGGATCCCCAGGGCCCCGCCGGCCACACATATACCCACGGCCAGGGGAAAGCTGTAACCATATTTCATTAGATTGGTAATGGCGAAAGCCCCGACCATGGCCGCAATGGCCACGCTGGTGCCGCACATGGCCGCCAGGATGGCGCAGGTTAAAATAGTAGCAATACCCACTCCCCCGGGAATCTGGCGTAAAAAGGCATCAAATAAGTGATAGAGTTTTTCCCCCACCCCGCCTTTACCCAGGATTGTACCCATAAGGATAAACAGGGGTATGGCCAGGAGAACAAAATCGTTCAAGGTATCAAACATGACTTTGGCAGCCACCAGCAGCGCACCATCGCCGGTCAGGGCATAGAGGCCCAACATGCCGGCGAAACCCAGGGCCACCGGTACCGGGGTGCCGATGAATAACAGGATAACCAGGAGGACGGCAGCCGCAATAATAATAGGGTCCATGGCCAATCTCCTTCTTAAAATCAAATTTTTACCGGTTATGACTTATTCTTTTAGCGTTTCCGGTCGTGCCGGTTGTTAGCAAAAGCTGTAACTTCAGTTATTCCCTTATTGCCTTTAAAGTTCTAGCCGCCAATGCGGAATCGGCCACGGCTTCGAGGCCAAAGAGGATAAAACCGACGGGCAAAACAATTTGCAGCCAATAAACGTGCAGCCCTAAAAGCGGGGTAAGCCGTTGCACCTGCAGAGAAACGCCCACCAGATGGATGGCCTTCCAGGCAAGAATTATGCTAAAAATTACGCAAGCTATATCCCCCACTAAACGCATAATCTCCTGGGCTCTCGGCGACATCTGCCGGGTCACCAGATCTACCCTGACGTGCCGGCCCTGCCTGAGAACATAAGCAATACCCAGGTAGGTAGACCAGACAGCCCCATAACCGCTCAGCTCTTCTACCCAAATCATGGAACCCCCGAGAAGACGAACGATCACCTGGGCAACAATGGAAATAAACATCAACCCGATTATAATAGCTCCTAACGTATGGGCTGCGGCAGTCACTTTCTTTAAAAGCTCCATAATAAATCCTCCATTACTTAAACTAATAGAAGCGCCCTCCGCCTATCGTTACTGTGCCGGGGAGTCCTTCCCTGGCAAGAAGGACTCCCGCGGCCGATAAAGCTATTTCTTCTGCCGGTAGGCGGCCAGTTGCTCCTCGAGCTTTTTGACCTCCTCCAGGACCTGGGGCTGATCCTTATACAATTGCTGGCGTATCTCGTCCTTGCCTGCTTGCCAGAGCTTCATTTCTTCCGGCGTCGGTTTGTAAACCTTAACGCCTGCTTCCTGCGCCCGCTTCATGATCTCTTCATAGTCCTTCATGGCGGCGGCCATGCTCTTGGCTTCCACTTCTTTAGCGGCATCAACCAGTGCTTTTTGCTGTTCCGGAGCCAGCTTGTCGAAAAAGTTTTTGTTGATCCCGATCGAAGAAATTTGATCATAAAAAGGCACCAGCACCGCGTAAGGTGCTACCTCGTAGAGTTTGCGCTCCACCGAGGTCGCGACGGTCGCCAGAGTCCCCTGGAGTACGCCGCGCTGCAGGGCCATATATTGTTCGGAGCCACTTATATAAGAAGGATTGACTCCCCACTTTTGATACCAGGCTGCATCCTCGGGCATGGTGGCTCTGACCGTCAACCCTTTCATGTCGGCGGGAACTTTAACCTCTTTGGTGGTCAAAAAAGCAAAGTCTTCGATATGCCAGGGCAGCCAGGCCAGCTGTTTAATGCCCTTCTTTTCGAACTCTGCGTCGATTTTGGCCCGCAGGGGACCTTTAACGCCTACGTCATATACTTCCTGGGTCGTATCCCATAAATACCAGGTCATCATGGCGTTGGCCTCGGGGACATAGCGCGTATTAATGTAGCTGTACAAATGCCCGCTTTCTATACCACCGGTCATGATTGCTTCATAAACATCGGGGTCTTTATACAACTGGGCTGAAGGGTAAATCTGGATTTCCAGGGTGCCATTGGCCTTCTGCATGGCAAGATCGGCCCATTCTTTAAACTGATAGGATATATAATGCTGCTCCGGTAAGGCATGGCTGAAACGGATAACCGCTTTCTGGACGGCAGCTTCTTTACCCGCTGAACTATTATCCTCGGCAGTTTGTCCCCCGCAACCGGTTAAAATAATCAGCAGGGTCAACAACAAAGCAACAAACACCAAATATGTTTTGCTGAACTTTTTCACGAAGCTGTACCTCCTAATTTCATATAATTTTCTTTCCTGCCTGGTTAACAATGTCGCCCTTGCCCGCTGCTCTGCCTCCTCCTGCGCCCCACCTCCCGGGCCTCCTTAATGCAGGATTAAAAATTTTACCACCCCTTTCTGGAGTAAGCATTAACTCTGAGGTTTTAAACCCATCTTTATTTTTATTGCAAGTAGTATGCCAGGCGATAACTATTGAAAAGAGGTTCTTTTTCTTTTTAGCCGTTCATTTTTTTAAACAAGATGTTGCCTAAAATTTACGTTTACAGGTTCGATTTCTCCTTCAATTTTTTCCACAGGGCTGTCCGGCTGATCCCCAGGGAGCGGGCCATGGCGGTTTTGGTCATGCCGCTCTCGGCCAGCACCTGTTCCAGCAGGTTCTTCTCCATCTCCTGCCAGGTCTCTTTCCACGTCCCCTTCTCCAGCAGGTCCAGCCTGCTGCCTGGATTGGATTCCCGCCGGCTCTCGGCCAGCAACTGCTGCAGCAGTTCGTCCTGGTCGCCCTGCTGTCCGGCCAGGGCTACAAAGCGCTCGCAGAAGTTCATCAGCTCCCGCACGTTCCCCGGCCAGGAGTGTCCCTGCAGCAAAGGGACGTTATGCAGGTTGTCCAGGTTGAGGCGCCGCCCCAGCCGGCGGCTGAAGGTGCGTACAAAGTGCTCGAAGAGCAGGGCAATGTCTTCCGGCCGCTCCCTTAAAGGGGGTACGTAAAGCGGCAATACGTTGAGCCGGAAGTACAGGTCCTGCCGGAACTCTCCCTGCCGTACCGCTTCTTTGAGGTCGCGGTTGGTGGCGACAATAATGCGTACGTCTACGGGTATCAGGCTGCCGCCCCCCAGCCGGGTGACTTCTTTTTCCTGCAATACCCTTAAGATCTTGCTCTGCAGTTCTATGGGCATGGTGCCGATCTCGTCTAAAAAAAGGGTGCCGCCGTGGGCGAGTTCAAACAGCCCTTCTTTGCCGCCTTTTTTGGCCCCGGTGAAGGCGCCTTCTTCGTAGCCGAAGAGCTCGCTCTCCATGAGCTCCCTGGGCAGGGCCGAGCAGTTGATGGCCACAAAGGGCCCGTTTTTGCGGGCGCTCAAATTGTGGATGCTCTGGGCGAATAGTTCTTTGCCGACGCCGCTTTCGCCGTAGATGGCTACCGTGGAGTCGGTGGCGGCAAAGACGGCGGCCTGCTCTTTGGCGGCAGCGATGGCCTTGCTCCGGCCGATGATGTCGTCCAGGGTAAAGCGGGCCGTCATCGCCCGCCGCGCCAGCTGGCGGCGGAAGTTGTGTTCCAGGTTCTGGAGGCGGGCGGCTTCAAAGAAGGTGACTACCGTGCCGGCGGTCTGGGTACCCACCCGGATGGGGACGATATTGGTCATGATGGAAAGGCCGTCCAGTTTGAGCAGTTTGCCGGTCAGGGGGCTGCCGGCCCGGCTGTTGAGGGTTGCTTCTAAAGTATTGGAATTGGTTTTTAAAACTTCCGTTACTTTCCTGCCTGCGAGCTGTTCGCGGGGTATTTTCAAGATCTCCATGGCGGCGCTGTTGGCATAGGTGATGTCGTTGTCCCCTTCCAGGAAGAGGATGCCTTCATGGGCGAAGTCGAGGAGGGCCTGCAGCCGGGCGGCCCGTTCTTTCTCTTTATGGGTGGCTTTGACGATTTCGATGGCTTTTTGCAGGGATTGGAGGATGGTTGCGCGTTCAGATAATATTAAATGGGAAGCTATATTTAAGGAAGAAGCGTATTCCACCGGCAGGGTGCCCCCCACCACCACAGCGCCCAGCTCTTTCGCTTTTCTCACCGCCGGGCGGATCTCGTGGCGGTAATTAACAAGAGCCTTCGTTACCTTAATGCCCAGAACCCCGGGCCAGGGGCCCAGGTCTTGGTCCTGGGCGTGGTAAAGGATAAGCATGATGTGCTTCCCTTTATCTCTAGTCTGGTAAAGGGCGTTTAAAATATCTGCGTAGGTATAGGGAAATTCAATAACAGGCACGGAAACTTCGGCTATAATTTGCGAACGTGTACCACCGCGGGCAACGATAATATCACAACTCTGTTCTAACGTTTTAGCCGCTTCAAACGGGGCCGGATCATCCAATGGATCGACCTCTTCAATTATTACCTCGACTGCTTCCGCCATTTCTGTGCTGACCTGGCGAATTAGCGCCGTTATTTCCGCACAGAATGATATGAACCCAACTCTAATCCGCATTAGGATTGCCCCTTTTTGTATTCCCAGATGTTGGTCTCAGGCTGTATAAAAAAATTATCCCCGGTTTGTAACTGCTCAGGCTACCTTCTCTAATCCGTATTAGTGCTGCCTGCCGTCAGGATCACAAACCCGTTCAGCCATATATAGGTTTCCGGGCTATTGCTATCAGGCTGACCGCCAGCCAGGCTGAGCAGTTACCCCGGTTTTTCTTTTGCCTATATTATATAGCAAATTACATGCCAGAAGGAAAGCATTGAATATTTGTGATCTGTTTCCAGCCCGCGTTTATGTTTGCAAACTTATTGTTTACTATTCTTAACGATCACATTAAACTATTCGCCACTAAATATGCTTATTCCTGCTATAGATANNCCGTTCCGAAAAAAGCGTCCTCCGGGCAAAAGCTCGCCTTCGCTGAGGGATTTTTTCACCTGTTCGACGATTTCTTCGTCGATCTTTTTGGTTTTAATGGAATGCAGGTCCATCGGCTTCTACCTCGATGCTTTGCTTTATTATTACACTTTTTTGAACCGATGGCAACTGGATGTCAGTGGTACAAAAAGAAAAATTGCAAGAGCAGCTGTTCTCTGCTAAAATGGGGCTAAGTATTAGAATGCGGGTGTAAACTTATGGCCAGGGACCTTAATACAACATTACAGCGTCTGGAAATAACATTCCCCATCCTTCGCCGGTACACTGTCGACGTGGCTTATCTTTTTGGTTCCCGGGCCGATGGCAGCGCTTATCCCGGCAGCGATTATGACCTGGCCTTTTTATTTAAGGATTTTAACCCCCAGCGGCATAATATAACAATGGCGATAGCTATTCAGCTAGAACTGGAAGAAAAGTTCAAGGCTCCGGTGGATATCGTTTTTTTGCAAAAAGCACCGGTCGTCCTGGCTTTTGAAGTAATTAGCAAGGGTATTGTCTTCTATTCAACCGACGAGGATTTCCGTACCGATATCTAAGACCGCATCATGCGGGATTATCTTGATTTTAAACCAGAGATCGAACTTTATGAACGCGAAGTTGAGGAGGTATGTAGCAGCTACCGACAGGTCTATAAATCTTGACAAAGTATTACAAATATGCTAGCATAAAAGCATGGAACTATTAACCATCAGCAAAGCGGCAAAAAAGGTAGGCGTTCACCCGAACAGCTTACGCAACTGGGAAAAGCGGGGCTTAATTAAACCCGTTCGTTTGCCTGGGGGCCAACGCCGCTATTCTATGGACGAACTTAACAGAGTGTTATCCTCCGGCCAATTGCCCGGTGAACCGGAAGCGGTCGTCCTCTACGCCCGGGTATCCACCAAAAAGCAGGCCGACGCCGGCAACCTGGAGCGGCAGATGGAAAGGCTGCGCCAATACGCCCGGGGGGAAGGTTATATCATCAGGGCGGAATTCACGGACGTGGCCAGCGGCTTGAACCAGAAGCGACGCGGTTTAGGCAACGTGCTTAAAATAGCCGAACAGGGCGAGTACAAAAAACTGCTCATCGCATCCCCGGACCGGCTGGCCCGCTTTGGTTACTCCTACATCGAACGGCACCTCCGATACTGCGGCGTAGAGATAATCGCCATTGCCGAAAAAGAACCGGAGGATGCCCAAACAGAACTGGAGCGGGACCTGCTGTCCATAGTGGCCTCCTTTTCAGCGCGGCTGTATGGAGCCAGGGGCGGCAAAAAAGTCAGGCAGGGTTTGCTGGAACTAAGGAACCGCGACTGAATAAAT
>DFYS01000076.1 GCA_002383405.1 Moorella sp. UBA4076 | reverse complement strand
AAGTTATATTTTCTGTTCTCGGGCATACTTTATATATGATCACTCTGTACATTTTGCTCATTATATACTAGAATGGAGGTGAGGGGGGGATGACCATGCTGGCTGAATATCAGTTTACGGAAGCGCGCCGGGGTTTTTCCGGTATTTATAACCGGGTCTTTAATGCTTTAACGCCCGTTGTTATCAAGAGGAAGCGAAATGAACAGGTGCTAGTCATCAGGCCAGACCTGGAGCAGGAAATCCTGGCCCGTTACTCCTTAAAACCCGAGGTTCTCCAGGAAGATGACGGCTCTATTACCCTGGCCCTGGACGCCCTGGAGCTGGCCGTCAATGCTCCCACCAAAGACGAAGCTATTAAGACCCTGGTAGAGGATCTCAAACTCTACGCCCGCGACTATATCGAGCGCTCCCCGCTTTTCCTTAACTCGCCCAACCGGCGCCAGCATTTGCCTTATTTATTGCGGGTGCTGCTCTCCAATTCTGACGCCGAGATTCAGTCCCTGCTGGAGATAAACTAAATGCCGCCAACCTACAGGGAATTAAAGCGCTACTGCGATAAAAACGGCTGGGTGTTAATTCGCGACACCGACCACTGGTATTATGAAAAGGTCCTGATCGACGGCACTATCCTACGGACTAAAGTCAGCCACGCCCTGGCTAAAGAGATACCTAAAAACCTGTGGGCCCGGATTCTTAGACACCAGCTTAAGATAACGGAAAAAGAATTCTGGCGGAGTTTATAAAAAGTTGGGGCCTCTATTCTGCAACAAACCTCTATAGCATTCCAGCGGGATCAATTATTACCTGACCGGGGGGTGAAATGCCGGCCGCCGTCCTCTGATGGGGTCTAGAATTCTGTAAGCGGTGGTACAACCAGAGTTATTAGAGCGGGTTCAGCCCTTTTGACCATCTCGTAATGGCGGTCATGATGGACAAGGGTATACCCGTGCAGGAGAGCCGAGCTGGCAATAAAAACATCTATTAGCGGCAGGTTTAGCCCCTGACGCCGCAAAATAAAATTGAGGCGAGCCGCTTTTTCCCATGCCTCAGCCTGACGGTCCAGCATTGCTACACTGACCCCTTTTTCAATACCGGCCATCGCCTGCTGGTACCGCACAGGTGGCATGGACCTTTACCCGGCTAAAAGGGCGGCGCCAGGCGGTGAGGAGACGCAGCAGCTCGCTCTGGGTTGCATCCTTTACCCGGCTAAAAGGGCGGCGCCAGGGGCATTCGCCTTTTGTGAGCACTGCAGGCAGCCATGGCTTCAATCCGCTCCCGCGTCGCTGGTGGTGCTTCCCCTGTCAAGATATACCGGTCCAGGACCTCATAGGCAAGGCCCATCTCGCCCTCGTCCGTCTGGCCGGCCCACAGACCCGCTGAAGGGGCCCTGGTAATAGTCTTTGCCGGTAATTCCAGGTAACGGGCCAGTTCCCGCACCTGGGATTTGACCAGGTTACCCAGGGGCAGCAGGTCGACGCCGCCGTCGCCATATTTGGTGAAATAACCCACGGCCAGCTCACTCTTGTTGCCTGTACCTACAACCAGGTAATGGCGCTCGTTGGCATGAAAATAGAGGGTCAGCATGCGCAGGCGCGGTTTCAGGTTGGCCAGGGCCAGGCTCCGCTGCCCCGCGTAGGGTTCCCCGGTTAATAGTAAAACCAGCCGGTCGTAAATATCATCCAGGCTTATTTCGACCACCGGCAGTTCCAGGTGGCGGGCCACCATCCAGGCGTCGGCGGTATCGGCGGGGTCGCTGTGGCAGGGCATAATCAAGCCCAGGCAATGTTCGGGCCAGGCCCGCCGGCAAAGGGCCGCCACTACAGCGGAGTCAATGCCACCGCTCAAACCCAGCACCACCCCCTTGGAGCCGGCCTTTTTAACTTCCTCCTGCAACCATGTTACCAGGTCTGCCGTCATGTTGGCTAAATCCATATTGTTTTCCTCCTCAATGAGATTTGTGGGTGACAGTCGGCCCTGGGCGTCTCTTCCTTTTTTTCGACGCCGAAGGCCCAACTCCTGCCAGTCAGCCGCCCCCAAAATAAATAGTAACTACCCTGAAAATAGGGGTGGGATGTGAGAAGTGAGATGTGAGAGGCTTGTAGGAACTGGCTGTGCCAGTTCCGGATTGGAAGCCCTTCACCTCACCGTTTTCATCCCTCTGCTGGTGCCGCCCGGCGGCATGGGCGTCTGCTCCGGTGTACGTGTAATAGGCCAGAAAATCCATACGATGGCTGGCCGGGTTCGTGAACCTGACGGCAGGTAGCGCTGGGGGCAGCTTAAGAATAGTGGCGGCCCGGGCAGTTACAATAAATGTGGGGGGTGTAAAAATGCCCCCGGCAGTTTTCCTCCCGGAGGCACTTCTGTGAGAATGCATTTATGGACCCTGGTGGAACGGCGCAAGGTTATGTTGTTGCGGCGGGCGCCAACATCTGCCCGCCGGCTAAACCGGTACCGGGGTATAGCGCCTCGGCTGAACCGGCCGCGATAACGGCTGTCCTATCAACTTAAACCCGCCACCAGGTTATGTTGCCCCCCAGGCCGGCGCTATCCGGCACCCGCGGTTTGAATTAAATCCGGTACTGGGGGATGCCGCCTCCCACCTGGGGCGTCGCACCTGTTTGCGCTCCCTGCATCCCGCCCTGCTGGACCTGCATCTGTTCCTGCTGCAGGCGCTGTTGCAGCTGGCTGATCTCCTGCTGGCTGGCCATACTGAGCTGGTACCAACCGCGGGCGTGCATTATATCCCAGACGGCCTTGAGGCAGTCCTGTTCATCCTGGTATACAGCCATAAAATCCCGCCGCAACTGGTCGTTAGCGCTTTCGGTAATGGCCGTATTATAGCAACTGGTTAAAAGCTTCTCACTGGCCAGGCAATCACTGCACATGGTTTTGTCATCGAAACGCTGCATCGGCATTTTTTTGAACCCCCCTACATAATTTGTTGCCCGCCCAGATGGCGGAACAGAGTGTTGTAGTGCCGCTGGTGGGCCTGCTGCACGTTGCCCAGGACCTGCTTCAACTGGGGATCGCTGCACTGGGCTGCAAAGGCGCCGAATTTCTGGATCATCAGTAATTCATTGCTCAGGTTCTCTCGGATCTGCATTAATTCCGCTGAAGTTAGACCTGCCATCGATTAGCACCTCCGTATATGGGTTTTCGGGAATTGGGAAGTGAAAGGTGGGAATATCCGGCGGGACCGGCTGCGCCGGTTCCAGCTTGAAGTTACTGCGTACCACCAGAACTTCCTCCCACAATAATTTTCCCGCCATGGCTAAATTTATACACTGGATTTGTGAGTTCCTCCAATATAGAGGCCGAAGGACGGTGCAGAACCAGCCACAAAGGGACACCACAAAACTGTAAAAACCGGGGCCTGTTTCCCCGGTTTTTCGCTGCAAAGTTGGCGCTGCTAAAGCAGCAGCTACCTTTTACTGGAACACCTTATTAAAGCGGTTTTCATCAAACCCTACAATCACCCGGCCGCTCACGACCGTAGCAGGCACTGCTGTAATACCCCGGTTGCGCTGGCGCAGCTCCTCCATAGCCCCGTCATCGGTACTGATATCCTTTTCTTCATATGCAATGCCTTGCTGGGAAAGATACTCTTTCACCGCGCCACAGCTGGGTCAGGTCGGCGTCGTGTAGACAATAATATTACTGGGCATAATGCGAACCTCCCGGCAGATTTTTTCTTAGTCTGCCTGGAAGACCGGCTTATTATGCTACTTGCGTTTCAAAAGGGAGCCCAGGGCCGTTTTGGCGCTGCTGATCGTTACGCCAATAAAGCCGTAGCTATGCAGGACAGCCTCGCACGCCGCCAGCACCTGTTCGATTTCCTCCCGGCTGACAATCAACGGCGGCTCCAGGCGGATGACATTGGGATTATTGAGGGTATAAGCGGTAATCACCCGGTGTTTGTTCAGCAGTTCCCCGGCCACCAGGGAGCCGAAATACTCCCCGGCCAGCTCGTTAACCTTGCCGCGGGTAAGTTTATCCAGCCACCCGGCCACCGGCTGGTTAAACTCCAGGCCGATAAGCAGGCCGCGGCCGCGAACGTCTTTAATGAGGCTGTACTTTTCTTTTAGTTGCTGCAGCCGTTCCAGCAGAAAACGCCCCTGCTGCGCCGCCTGCCCCGGCAGGTCCTGGTCGAGGATACTCTGCAGCGCCGCCAGACCGGCGGCCGCGGCCAGGGAATTACCGCCAAAGGTAGAGGTATGCAGCAGGGCCTTATCCATACCGCCGTAGGCCTTATCCCAGATAGCCGGCCGGGCGATGTAAGCACCGACAGGCATAACGCCGCCGCCCAGGGATTTAGCCAGGCACATGATATCCGGCACCACGCTCTCATGCTGGCAGGCAAAGAGGTAACCGGTGCGGCCAAAGCCGGTCTGGACCTCATCAAAGATCAGCAGGCTGCCGTAACGGTCGCAAAGCTCCCGCGCGCCATGCAAATAGCCATCGCGGGGAACGATAACGCCACCTTCGCCCTGAATGGGCTCGACAATAAAGGCCGCCACATCGCCGCCGGCGAGCCCGGCTTCCAGGGCTCCCAGGTCATCGTAAGGGATGGCTTCACACCCCTGTACCAGGGGGGTAAAGAGCCGCTGGTATTTCTCCCGCCCGGTGACGGAGAGCGAGCCTAAGGTTTTGCCGTGGAAAGAATTATGGCAATAGATGATCTTCGCCCGCCCGGTGGCGGCCCGCGCCAGCTTCAGGGCGCCCTCCACCGCTTCGGCACCGCTGTTGCCGAAAAAAACCCGCTCCAGGTCCCCGGGGGTGACCTGCGCCAGGTTGTGGGCCAGGGCGGCCGCCAGGGGATTGATGGAAGCCTGCAGGAGATTGGGCCGTCCCATAGCGTCTTTGACGGCAGCCAGCACCGGCGGCGGGTTGTGGCCCAGGTTGAGAGCGCCGTAGCCGCCCAGGAAATCCAGGTAATGTTTGCCTTCCTGATCCCATACGGCCACGCCTTCCGCCCGCACAAAGAGTTTGTCAAAATCGAGCAGCGCCAGCATACCCGCCAGGCCGGGATTGACATAACGGCGATACATCTCCCGTGTCTCCGAGCGGGTAAACGCCATGGCTTCGCTGAGGCCAATCAGTTTGGTCTCCACCAATTGCTTCACTTGCCTTTCGCTATAAAATAAAATGACCTTAAAAGCTCTGTCCTAAGGTCATTTTACCATTATTAGCCGCTTTTTGTCTAACTCTCCCCCGTAATTTATTTTCTTTCCCTGGCAATCAGGCGTCTTCGGCATAAGGGCCTGCTCCACATTTACGCGCCGCCAGCAGGGATTTATGCTGTTGTACTAATGGGCTGAGTGGCCAGGGCAGCCATTTTCTTCCTCCATCTTTGCAGATGCATCTCTTTTCCTGCTTTCCCAGATGCGGTCGGCGATCTCCCCCCACCGGCAGGCATAAGGAACAAGTTTAGCGGCAAACTCTTCTGCTGTCTCGCCATCATGCAGCTGGGTCGAACGCGCCCCCGACTCAGCGACAATATCCCGCAGCATCTCCGGGTTATCAATAAGGGGGCAGGGCCGCCGCAAGTTGAGGTTAAAGGGCTGGCGCTGCTGGTAGGCGCGGAAGAGCGGGTTCTGCAGTGCTTCGACCAGGCTGACGTCCTTGATATTACAGGTGCTGTAGTGGACGAAGGCGCAGGGTTCCACTTCCCCGGCGGCGTTGATGTGAAAGTAGCGCCGGCCGCCGGCGATACAGCCGTTGCTGACCTCGCCGTCGTTCCAGAAGTCTATCAGTAGAATAGGTTTGGTGCTGCGGAAATACTTGATGCGCTCAAACATCCAGGCGCGTTGTTCCGGGGTGGCCATCATCGTCAGGTCCACATCCTTACCGATAGGAATATAGGTGAAGCACCAGCCAAAAGCCACCCCTTTATCCACCAGCATATCGGCGAAGGCGTCGCTGCCCAGCTCTTCAGTATTATCACGGCTGTAGGTCACCGAAACGCCGTAGATTACACCGGCCGCCTGCATGAGGTCCATAGCCTGCATTACTTTAGCAAAAACACCTTTACCGCGGCGGCTGTCCGTCTTTGTTTCAAAACCTTCCAGGCTAAGGGCCACGGTAATATTACCCAGGCGCACCATATCGTCAACAAACTTTTGGTCAATCAAAGTGCCATTCGTAAAGAGATGAAATACCTGATCAGGGTGCTTTTCCGCCAGCCGCACGATATCGTCACGGCGCAGCATCGGTTCACCGCCGGAAAGAACAATGAAGTGAATACCCAGCTTCTCCCCTTCGGTTATCACCCGGTCCATAGTAGCAAAATCCAACTCCTGGGCTCGCTGATAGTCGCCAGCCCAGCAACCGGTGCAGTTCAGGTTGCATTTTTCTGTAGGATCCATGAGGATGGCCCAGGGCACAGCCACCCCCAGTTTCGCCGCCCATTCCTTTTGCCGCGGTACGCCGACAAAGGTGGCGTTGATGAAGAAATTCGTCACCAGACGGAGCCTGACATTGGGGTGAATGCGGGTCAATATCCTCTCGGTAAACTGATACCAGTTACTCTCTTTATCCTGCATTATTCTCTTTGCATTGGCCACCATATCCCGATGATATGGATCGCGGGCCAGCTTCTCCGCAAAAGTAAGCAAATGGGGGATGTTCTTTTCCGGATTGTTAAGGATTAACTTGACTCCCTGTTCCAGCACTTTTTCTCCCACATAGGTTGCCGCCAGATTCATACCCAAACCTCCTCCGGTCTAAGATGTAAGAAGTGGGAAGTGAGGGGCGGGAGGCTTTCCAGCATCAATCATGGCTCAATCAATTCCAGATAAATATATTGCTGAATAAATAAGCCCCCAACTCTCATTTCTCCCGCCCGCTGGTGGATGTACTCCATGAAGAACTCCTTCATGTTTCGCCATCATCATGGAGAGCTACGTTGTGTTGATAAAATAGCATAAAATGGTAACCCTTCCGTTGCAACAACGCTGGCTACCACCTCCCCATAATACCCAAAAGACCAATTTTTGTTTTTATTATACGTCGCTGCCTCAATAGTGTCAAGAGTTTCTCGAAATAGCGGTGCTGGCGCCTGTAAAATCGCGATATACCTTGTCCGCCAAAGATTTGAGCATAAGATTGCTGCGATAAAAATTTGTAACTGCTCAGCCGGCCAGCGCTCATCTTGATAACAATGGTCCAGGAAGCCCATACAATGGATTTACGGGTCCGTGTCCTGACAGCAAACTAGCGCCTGAAGCGACTTGAGAATGGCAGTGGCCTGAGCAGTTACAAAAATTTTAACACGCTGCCATAAATACTTCGTCCAACGCCATGCTCTACGCTTCATGCGCCAGCACTGTGAAATAGTGTCACTTAAAAACAGCGTGTCTGACGCATGGGATGAGCCAGGGCTTTTTATCACGATAATTCACCGGCGAAATCCAGAAATATTCCCCCCCTTAACCAGTTTTTAGATGCGTTAGCAACTATGGCTTTCGATGGCAGACAATCCTACAAGAGGTGGAAACTGTCTCTTATATTAATCTCCTTTCCGGTCAAAATAACAAATGGGACCAATACTGCAAAGGAGGATTCTTTTCACCATGACTACCGGCACCAAAATGCACCAGACCCTCACCAGCCTGGAAGGCGCTGTCGCCGACCTGAAGTCCTACGCCCTGGAGACCCAGGACAAAAACGCTAAAAAGCAGTTTACCGATTACGCCAACCAGCTGGATAGCATTGCCCAGGGCCTGAAGGGCCGGGTCAACTACCTGGAAGGCCAGGAGCCTCAGTACAAGGTTTTCCAGCAGGCGCAGGGCCAGCAGCAGCAAATGCAGTAGCGTCCCATTGCGACAGCCCCCGGCAACGGGGGCTGCTATTTATAGCATTATACTTGCGTGAGCTTGGCCCAACTGGATATATTTACAAGGCTGTCCCGCTTCTATTTATAACATATGCCGGCGAGAGCGGTATAATACGCTGACTAAATAATAAGATGCATGTGGAGGGCCGGTGGATTGGCCGATGCGGGTCGCATATAAGACGCCGGCGCCGAGTAGCCTGAGCAGACACAAATTTTGATGCCTTTCCAGCATCCAGCGCTCAACTTAAGGGCAGGCTTTGGATCGACCCATCCTTCCGGCTGGCGGCAAAGTGAAGCCGGGTGTCTGGAGTCCCGCTCGAAACCGTAAAACGCAGCATTGCAAAGAGGCTTCCCGCTAAAATCGCGGGAAGCCTTGATTTTTCTGGTGCGAGAGGCGGGACTTGAACCCGCACGGACCAAAGGTCCACGAGATTTTAAGTCTCGGGCGTCTGCCGATTCCGCCACTCTCGCAGGCAAATACTATTATAACATGAACCCGGTCGCTTATTCAATATTCGCCGGCAAAATTGTCACCGGCAAAATTTTATCGCCGGCGGCCGTCGTCATGGGCGATGAGGAGCATACGTTAGTACCTTACGTCTTCAAAACTGCAATAAAAAACAAGTTGTTTAGGCCGCCATAGCCAGCAAAGGAGAAATGGTCACGCCGGCAAGNNGTTGTGGGCGGAGCCCACATTGGATCTACATCAGGGGTAAACCCGGCCCGGCTTCGGCGGCAACCAAGCCGTCTAATTTTCGCGTTTTAGGCAAATGTTGGGAAGAAATATTATATCGCATCCGCTATGACACAGGTTGGTCATGGCATAGCCGGCAAAACGCCGCCAGTTTGTTCACTCAACATAGAATATAGCCCCGGCCGTAGCTACCGGATGGGCTCCGGTTGTCATTCTTGCCTCCGCCACTATGATGTGATTACCATTGTGAATGACCATACCCCGGCAATCAACAACCTGACCGGCTGCTACCGGCTTGAGATACCCCACCTGCAGGTTCAGAGTGACGGCCTTCTTACCGGTGGAGCGCACGGCAATACCCATCGCCCGGTCAGCCAGAGCGGCATAAACACCACCGTGCAGGGTACGCCAGGGATTGAGGTGTTTGGGAAGCACTTTTAGACGTACCAGGCTGCGGCCCGGGGCTACTTCAGTTACTTCGAGGCCCAGGAGCTCGGCAAAAGGGTTGTCCGGTAGTACTGCTGCCTGCCATTGTTTGTGGTCCAGTTCACCACCAGGCCAGGAAAAATCTTCTCCCATAATGCC
The DNA here is from genome assembly GCA_002383405.1 of Moorella sp. UBA4076. GTDB lineage: Bacteria > Bacillota > DSM-521 > Neomoorellales > Neomoorellaceae > Neomoorella. The sequence goes on along the minus strand of DFYS01000076.1, from coordinate 10,605 downwards.
ACCCCTTTTGCTATAATAGACCAGAGCTCGTGAATTGGTTGAAGCAGTTAAAATGACGGTCCGAAGGGGGGAATTACCTTTGTCCACTCTACAGGAACGCATTACGCGCTTGCAGGCGGAAATCGCCGATCTGAAACGGCGTTTCCCTGCCCATTCCTTGAAGCCCGCCATGTTTCAGCAACTGGAGGACCTGGAAGAAGAGCTGGAACTCTTGCTCCGCCAGCAGCGAGAGGAACAATTACATCCTAACAACTAGCTGTCGCTGTGTCAACTCTTTAAAAAGCGAAAACCCCGCAACCTTTGCGGGGTTTAACTTTTTCTGGAGGCGCGGGCCGGATTTGAACCGGCGAGTAGCGGTTTTGCAGACCGCGGCGTTAGCCTCTTCGCCACCGCGCCAGGATATAAAAATGGAGCGGAAAACGGGATTTGAACCCGCGACCCCCGCCTTGGCAAGGCGATGCTCTACCGCTGAGCTACTTCCGCTCGCTCATTGCAGAAATGATTATAGCACAGGCCGCAAACCCTGTCAAGCTTTTGATGCCGTTTGCGCCGGCGCGCCGTCATTCCCGCCGCTAAGAATATACTCCAGCTCGGCCTGGACGGCCGGGTTGGCCAGGGCAAAAACCAGATCGCCGCCTTCCAGAAGCGTATTGCCACAGGGAACAATGGCCGTATCACCCCGGACAATGGTTACCAGGATGCACTCGTTCGGAAAAGGTATTTCCTTGATCTTGCGTCCCAGCACAGGCGCATCCGGGCCCAGCTTGAACTGGATCATTTTTAAATCCTTGATGCCCTGCATCCACATGGCCGTAGTGGCATCCATATCCACCCTTTCCTGGATCAACCCCAGGATAAGGGACACCGGGCCAATAACCTGATTAACTCCCAACCAGCGGAAGAGCTTCTCATTGCCCGGATTATTGACCAGGGCCAGGGTACGCCGGGCTTTAAACTGGCGCTCGGCCAGCTGGCATACCACCAAATTGTCCTGATCGTCATTCGTAAGTGCGATAACGATGTCCGCCTCTTCAGCACCAGCCTTTTTTAGGATATGCGGCTGGGTGCCATCTCCCTCGACCACCCGCAGGCTGAGTTCTTCCTGGATCTTTTTGGCTTTTGCCGGGTCATGTTCGACCAGGGTTATCTCGCATCCCCAGGCGGCACACTGTTTGGCCACCTGGTAACCGACTCTGCCGCCGCCGACAATAACGATCCTCATGGCCCAACCCCTTTCTGCTATAACTATTCGCCATCGGAGCCGGGCATCCTGCTATGAGCAAGTTTTATCCTCACATTTATTTTTTGCCCCCTCTATTTCCTCCTGGTTTTCACTCTGGAGGCCTTTTAGCCTGCCGGCGAGCTCTTCCTTTTTGATCTGCAGATTTTGCCGTGCCGGTGCTGCAGCGTTGTTGCTAGAGGTAAATGTCTTTGCCGCATCCAATTCGTTAATGTTTATTCCCTTAATACTACCGGTGATTTGTCCCAACCGCTCAAGCAGCCGGCCTTGCTCATTGCTAATCATCCTGTTGATAGGGATGCTGGGAGCTGTATTCTGCACGGGCGCGGCGCCGGTTGACAGGGCATAAGCGTTGGCAGCATCGATGATGCCGTACCCGGTCTTCTGGTCCTTGCCTGCTTCCATTACGTCTTTTGCTGACTGGTTCAATATCGAGGCCAGCTTCTGGATATCCAGCTCCGGGTCCTGGGCCTTCAGCATCGCCGCAATGCCGGATACAACCGGGGCGGCCATGCTGGTGCCGTCCCAGGCTTCGTATTCCCCGCCGGGGACGGTGCTGAGAATTTTGACGCCGGGGGCGGCAATATCGACGCTGTCACCATAGTTGGAGAACACTGCCTTGCGATTAAGCAGGTTGCTAGCAGCTATGGTATAGACATCGGCCAGCCCCGCCGGGGTGTACTGGTCACAGCTGCGGCTGTCATTGCCCGCTGCGGCTACTACAAACGCACCCTTATTTAATGCATATTTTACTGCGCCGGCGATATCCGGGTCTTCTCCTTCCCCACCCAGGCTCAAGTTGATGATATCGGCACCCTGGTCGGCTGCATATTCAATACCCCTGGCAATAGCGTCGGTTTGACCCATTCCGTCCCGGTCCAGAACTTTGACCGGGATGATGTTTACCTCCAGGGTCCCGGTTATGCCCACTATGCCCTCATTATTGTTGGCTTCGGCAGCAATAATACCCGCTACGTGCGTTCCGTGACCGTTATCATCCATCGGGTCATGATCATTATTAACAAAGTCATAGCCCAGGTCCTTCCTGACCCTGTTTTTTAAATCCGGGTGATTATAATCAACTCCGGTATCTACTACAGCTACATTAACTGTTTTCTTCTGGCTTATCTGCTGCCAAACGCTGCTGCTTTGCGTGTACGCCAGGGACCACTGGGACTTGGCGCCGGGGTCATTGACCGGAACGTCATTTAGCTGCTCCAGCCCGGCAACTATTAAATCCCTGCCTACCTTAACTTTGGTAATGGGCTCGATAATACCGATCCGGCCCGGTGCAGCTACCCTTTTGACTCCTCGCACGGCGGCGAGCTTTTGTTCTAATTTGCTTTCTTCGTCCTTATCTACCGCCACTATATAGCTCCCGCTCTTGAGCGGAATAACCCGGGCGCTCTTCAGCTCCTTAACTAGAGCATCAAGGTCTTTTTCGCTGTTGAGCTCCACAATCTTTCTGACCTTGTCTGGATTCACAAACCCGGCTGCGGCGTCAGCCGCCGGACCTCGCGAACAGCCCGTTAAAAGGCCGGCGCTGATAACCAGTGCTAACAAAATATATAAAAATCGTTTCATTTTCCCGTTGCTCCTTTCTCACTGCTCTTACTCTAAAGGCGCCGGATAGCAGGAAAATACCCCTCCCTGTCATTGCGAACCGCCGGCACGGTAAATCTCGATCCAGGATTGTTTTGTGCTTCGCGTTCGCAATGACTGGGGGGATAGATAGCATTTTCATTCCTGCTGTTTCGTCGCGTCACCGGCAGGGGAGTTTAGTCAGTGTTGGTGGATTTAGCTAGAAAGTCGGCCAGGAGGTCGTTTCGTTCTCTTTGTTGCGCCAGCAGTTGATCCAGTACGATTGCAATTTGCTCCGCGTCTTCCGATTGGATTGCCGCGGTAAACTCTTTAGACAGATTTACCTGTGCTTGTAACTGTTCTTCAATGAGGGCCCGGCGCTCGGTATCGCTGTAATAATCCGGCAGCATATTCCGCAGTTCCTGGCGCAGTTCCTGACGCGTTATTTCGCCTTCCTGCAGCAATTGCTGGTAGTACATTACCTTTTCCTTGATCTCCGCACCGGTGCCTGTTTCCCGGGCTTCCTGCAGCAGGGCATTCGTCCTGGCAAATTCGGTTTCCCAGGCGGACACCGTTGCCAGGGTATATTTCTCGGCCAGCAATTTAATGTACGCCTGGCGGTGGATGCTTAAGGAGGATAAAACGTCTCCTGATTCCCATGACACTTGACCGCTTCTTACCGGACCGTTTTGGAAAAATGCCGCCCTTTTTGTACTGCCACCAAATGCATACCCCACCGCCGGTACAGCCAGAACACCTATTAGCGCCAACACCACTGCCGTTTTCCAGATACGTTTCATTTAAAACGCCTCCTATAATTGATTTAATGCTATTTTAGCAGCGGGATATTAAATAAAAATAGCTAAGAGCTTAAGATTTATTAAGCTTGATTAAGGGTAGATAAAACGTTGCTTCCAGCCCCCCCACTGCGCTCCGGCCGGCCCATATCGCACCGCCATGATTCTGGATGATACTCCGGCATATGGCCAGTCCCAGTCCCGTGCCGCCTTTTTCCCGCGACCGCGTCTGTTCGAGGTAAATCTCAGCCATTCAGAGCAGTTATTTTTCCAAAATGTAGTTTAGTATAGCATCAACCCCAGCTTTATAGCCACCAGAAGCTTTAAAACTCGCGCCTATTTTCCTTGCACTTTCATAAAATAAGCTATTTCCCATGATGTAAATAGAAGTTTTAAATAAGTCTCCTGAAGTAATCCTCTTTTCAGTTATACATATTCCTGCGCCCAGTTCTTCAACTCTTTTTCCAACCATAACTTGTTCGGATTGCTGAGGTATAATCAATAAAGGTACACCAAAAAAGAGGGCTTCGCTTACGCTGTTCATGCCCCCATGAGATATAAACAAGTTGGCACATTTTAATACTTCAATTTGCGGCACATAGTTTTCTATAATAATGTTCGCAGGTGTTTGTCCAAGGTTATTCTTGTTTAATTTGTTACCAACAGCTATCAATATATTATAATCCGATTTCGAAAATGCTTTTATACACTCTTTATAAAAACCCAATCGTTCATTTACAATAGTACCTAAAGAAATGTAAACCAGCTTTTTCCCTTTAATTCTTTCAAAAGAAAACTCCACCGCATCCTTGCGATCATAAATTGATGGACCTATAAACTTAAATTTATCTCCAAGCTTTGCTCCATCCGGTTGAAATTCCAAAGATGTGAATACAACATTTAAATCTTCTATATTGCGTACTAGATCCAGCATATTGGCGTGTACTCCATATTTTATCTTTAATCTTCTTCTAATAGAAACTATTTCATACACTCCACTAATGCCTTCTGCCAATACCATTTTCATAAGTTTCTTCTTGAATCTATCGGCTTTATTAGTTGTTTCCTCTGTGAATACAAAAGTGGACGTAGTATTTATAGCCTTTATCCCAAAATATTTTGATATATACTTGCCCCAGGGGCACATTGAATCATGGATTATATAATCGGGGTCCAATTGCCTGATATACTCAATGGTTTTGAGCATTACTTCTTCTGTAGCCAATAATAACATCCTTATCAGCTTTACAAAATTACCGCCTGCCATTGTCCCTTTGGGGACAGTAAAGCTGTATGGTTTAAACTTGGCACCGGCTTGTTCAATTTTGTCTCTAAATTCTTCGGTACTAAAGTATATAATAGTTTCACCTCTTTTTACCAATTCGTTTACAATTGGTAGTGTCGGATTAATATGCCCGTGTGCCGGTACATTAAAAAAAATTCCTGTTCCCATAGTTCTTTCCTTCCTTCTGTTATCCTTTCACTTTTGGAGGAAACATTAATAGTATTACTGGATCTCAAATCCAGTAATCACAATTCTATCACTGCCGTATATGCTTCTTGAAGAAATTCCAGATAACCTCATTAGCATCAATCTCCCGGCTCGTTTTACCGATAATCCGCTCCGGCAGTTTTGAAGAACCCCCCGGCCAAGTATGTCCGCCACCTTCGATTGCATATAGAATCACTTCCGTCCCTTCCAGCCCCCCGGTATAAGTAATTCGCCGTACCTGGGTGCCATCATTGGGGTCATTATCCAGTTTAGTGGTTTCCGCCGGGAGCATGGAGCATTGGTTGTGCTTTACCCATAATTCAATACTCTCGAGGACTGAAAGTACTTTGCCGAGCTTTTTGTTTCCGAAAGGACCAGTAATATCTCCCCCTTGCCAGGGCATCAGTGGATCGGCAATGTTATTAATAACCAGCATGGAAACGGGTTTGCCGGGTGTATAATTTGCTGCTAAATTCTCGGGAATATTACCATTCACCGGAGCTGCTGCTGCGATTTTTTCAGACAATTCGCCGGCAAGGCGATAAGTCATCATCGCCCCATTGGACATTCCTGTAACATAAACCCTCTGGGGGTCAACATTCTCTTCTTTAATCAACAAGTCAATCAAAGCGGAGATAAAACCGACGTCGTCGATATTCTCCCGGTTGGCCCGGTGGTCTGCTTCTTCCTTGCTGCGGCCGTCGTTCCACTGATTGTCAACAGCATCCGGATAAACTACAACAAACCCCTTCCTTTTCTGCCAATATATCGAAACCACCCCGGGTTAGTTTGACCACATTAGCGCCGGTTCCACCACCACCATGTAAGACAATAACCAGTGGTAATGGTTTGGATTGATCATGGTTACGCGGAATGTGAATGAGGTAAGTTCGCTTTAAACCATTGAACATTATGGAAGCTTCCGCATCCTGAGAACCCCGATCGTTAGTAGAACTTATATTTTCAGGTATTCCTGTATCGCTCAGTTTTTCACGACCACTTAATGGTCCCTTGCATGCCACTATAAGGGTCATTGCTAAGAATAAGAGTCCACTTACTGATATCGTTAATAATGCCTTCTTCTTATTCACTATTAGCCACTCCTACTCTTGTACAATTAGTCCTCCTACACCTTTTGTAGTCTTCTACAGCCACATAGCTTTCAATATCCCGCTGCATTGGAATTCTCCCGACCTATTATCTGCGATATCACTTGTTATTATGAAACCATTATATGTAATGCTATTTTAGCAGCGGGATATTAAATAAAAATAACCAGGGGCTTAAGATTTATTAAGCTCGATCAAGGGTAGATAAAACGTTACTTCCAGCCCCCCCATTGCGCTCCGGCCGGCCCATATCGCACCGCCATGATTCTGGATGATACTCCGGCATATGGCCAATCCCAGTCCCGTGCCGCCTTTTTCCCGCGACCGCGACTGTTCGAGGCGGTGAAACTTATCAAAGATCCTCTTCAACTCCCGCTCGGGCACCCCCCGGCCGCTGTCGGCAACGGAAAAAAACAACCGTCCGGCCTCCGGCCAGCAGCTGATTTTTATTGTCAGCGGTCGACGTTCCGAGTACTTCACTGCGTTTTCAATCAAGTTGACAAAGACGCGGCGAAACCTGCCGCCGTCTATGGGGACCGCGGCGCTTTCATTGGCTGTGCAGGAGCATTCGAGGGTAATATTATCCCCTTTTAATTCCGGGGTGTAGCAGCCGCAGACCGCTGCCAGCAACTCTTTTGCTCCGCTAATGCTGTTGTTCTCATTGCGGGACATCCCCGCTTCGGCTGCATAATCCACTAATTGCTGCACCAGCTCCTCAATATTGCTGGCCTTTTCATAGATAATGGATAAGTAGGCCTTCTGTTTTTCCGCGGGGATTTTTTTGCTTAGCAGCCTTTCCACATACCCCGATATGGAGGTCAGGGGGGTCCGGATATCATGGGATATGGCGGCGATCATCTCGTTCTGCTGCACATAGGCGTCGTTTACCCTGGCTGCCATTTCCTCAAACTTCCTGCACAACTCGCCTATCTCGTCTTTATTGGCGTAGGGAATGGCAACCCGGGAGTTAGTATAACTAACCCTGTCTATGCAGCGGCTGAACAGGGTCAGGGGCTTCAGGACTGTCAAATAAATGAAAAGAATAATCAAGCCGACTACGGCGGCGAGCCCGGCAATAATCAAATTCCTGAATTGCCTTACTGCTTGAAGGTCGGCAAAATCGCTTCTATGGAGAGGATACCTGGTTTCGAGGTTATAGAGATATCTTCCCCCGATCATCACCGGATTTTTGGAAAAAAAGCTGAGGCGTTCCCCCGGCAGGTAACTGGTAAAATAGATTTCTTTTCCCTGCGAATCATATAAGGCGATAGAGATTCCTCTTTCTTTGGCCAGTGATTCCATGCGGGCCTTAATCTTTCTTTCGTCAGGGAAATCGACTACAATTCCCTCGATTATCTCCTGGTCATTGTTAAGAAAATCGCTTCTGACCTGGTTGATTTCCCTGATAATATCGTCGGACTTATACAGGCGAAAATAAGCGAAAACAATTATTATAAACAGGGCTATAATCAGGAATATGCCAAGAGGCAGCTTGTATTTTAAACTCATCTGCCAGCAATACCTCCTGAAAATTTATATCCCGCACCCCAGACTGTTTTTATATATTTACCAGCGGGGTCCAGTTTCTTTCTTAAATTGGTGATATGGACGGTTACGGTATTTAAATCGCCGAATTCACCGGGACCCCAAACAGCCTGATAAATTTGTTCCCGGCTCAATACCTGGTTATTGTTGTTTAACAGGTAGGCCAGGACTTGAAATTCTTTGGTGGATAATTTAATTTTTGCTCCGTTTTTAACGACTTCATAGCTGTCCAGATGGACTGTAATATCGTCGAATGATATTGCTGCTCCCTGCCGGTTATCACGGGACGCAGACCGTTCTTCCCGCCGCAGGTGGGCCTTTACCCTCGCTGTCAGTTCATTGATACTGAAGGGCTTTGTTATATAATCATCCGCCCCCACTTCAAAACCAACAACTCGATCCATTTCCCTGCCTTTGGCGGTGAGCAGGAGGATGGGAACCAGGACCTGCTGCCTGATCCGCCTGCACACCTCCAGCCCGTCTATTTCCGGCATCATGACATCCAGGATAATCAGAGCAAAATTACCGGTCAAAATATGTTCAAGCGCCTCCCGGCCGTTATAACACCGGACGACGGTAAGCCCTTCATCTTCAAGGCTGTCCGCAATCAGATTGGTTATTTCCCGATCATCATCTGCCACAAGGATATTTGCTCCGTACATGTTACAACCTCCTGGAAAATTTTGGGTAACTTTGCTATTAGGCGTCTCCAAAAAAGGCGCGTTTAACCCCTTGCGGGCTGTAAAAAACCTACCCTATTTGCATCACCCGGCCACATTATACCAGATAACACTACAATGTTTACAAGTCCTGAAAGGATTTCCCGGCTAAAAATTAGCAGGTTTAAATCAGAAACTAACTAAAGTGGGCTCCGCCCACAANNCCATTTCTCCTTTGCTGGATATGGCTACCTGAACAACTTGTTTTTTGTTGCAGTTTTGAAGCCGTAAGGTACTAAAGGGCCCGGCAATTCTGCCGGCGGATGCCGGTAACGGCGACGCTTGGGCACCCTGGATACCCTGTATGTAGCCCGGCAGGCCGCAAGGCTGCAATCCGGTACAGCCACCCGGCCCCCACCATCCCCACCTGCTGGTGGCCCACGGCGGCTGCGCCCTACCGGTACGTGTAGTCGGCAGCCAGGGCAATATCAAAAGCAATATCATTATCCTTTGCCAGGAAAAAAACCAGCCCTCCGGGATAGCCCGGGGGCTGTTCTTGAAATTTGTCTGGGATGAAATGACAATTTGGATAGCATCTTGGGTAGCTCGATAAAGCGCAGCTCTTCGACATCGGTTAGTGATCCTATTCAGTCGGGCTTATTTTGAAGCTTTCCAGGGTGGAGGTGACCCGGGTATCTCCTGAGATGAACTCTCTTTTCACCATCCCCACCTCTTCTTTGAAGTACTCGAAAATGGTGAAATTGCTGCCGGTAACCTTGACCTTGAGGCAGTTCGCGAATTTTCCCGCCGGCGCGTCCACGGTCGCGTTGACGTCCACAATCTCCCTGGTGCCGTTCGGGGTATCCCACCTGGTACCCACCGCTATGGGTGCCTTCAAAATAACTACATTTTCTTCAGGCTCATGTTCCAGGTAATTTGTCTCCTCATAGGCTTCACCCCGGAAAAAGATGCGCGTTAACTCGCTGTCCGTTGTCCTGAACACGGCCGTGCTCACGGTGCCGCCGTTGTCCTCCTTTATCTGTGCCCGATCGCCTTTTGCATAAAGGACCTCACGTTTAAACGTGGCATATTCATTCCCTTCACCCAGGTACTGCCACAAGTTACCTGCTTTTAAGGGGAAGAAACCGCCGACCTTTTCGCGACTGGGAGAGACTTGTTCCCCGCCTCCCGGTCCGGGCTGCTGTACATTGGGCTGTCGGGGTACCTCCGTCCGGGAACGCTCCACCAGTAGGAAGGCGGCGATTATCAGGATGGCGATGAGGGTAACTGTGGCTACTCGTCGCACAGGAATTCCTCCGTCCGTTATTTTCTTACTGCTATCTTACCATCACTACAGACTTTTATCCAGCATCAAGGCTGCTCCCGGCTTTGCCACCTTCTGGCAGCGATAAACTAAAACCAGCCCTCCGGAATAGCCCGGGGGGCTGGTTGCGAACCTATTGACACCTACTTGCCATCGGGTTCTCGCCTGTATATGGCCCTTTCGCCGCCGATGAGTTTCGGCCTGGTCCTGGCCAGGGTCAGGTGGGCTGAACCGATGTACTTAATGGGAAGACGGACGGGAACAGCCACATGCCTGAGGTGCATCCCTATGAAGGTGTCACCTATATCCATGCCGGCGTGGGCCAGGACATGCTCGACCATGACAGGTTTCTCCATCAGGTCAAAGGCGGCCACCGACGCTGCGCCTCCCGCATGGAGAGCCGGGATCACTGTGACTATCTCCAGCTCATATCGGAGCGCCGCTTTTTCCTCGATGACCAAAGCGCGATTGATATGCTCACACCCCTGCACGGCCAGGAAAACTCCCTTTTCCTGCAGTACCGGCAGGATGGTGGAGACAACAACCCGCCCCACCTCCATGTTGGGGCTCTTCCCTATCCGGGCGCCTGTGATCTCGCTGGAACTGCAACCCAGCACGAAAATCTGTCCTGGCTGCAGGCCAGCCACGTCCAGTAGCCCCTCCAGCGCCTGTTTTACCTGGCTTCTTACCTCTTCCAAATTGACCAATGCCAGCACCTGGTTCTAAAAAGCTGACAATAGCTAACAGGAGTTAGTTTTTGTGCAGCCGGCCACCCCCATGACCAGGCTTTCGCTCCTCTCGGATTTAATTTGCCTGCCCCTGGAGACAGGCACTGCGACAGGGGGGCCTCGGCCCCGG
>DFYS01000083.1 GCA_002383405.1 Moorella sp. UBA4076 | reverse complement strand
CGCTGGCGGCAGCGAAAAAGGAATATGAAGCCCTGTATGGTCCCCTGCTCAACTACGGTCACTCGCCCAGCCCCCGGGCCTGGCGCTGGATCGAAGAACCCTGGCCCTGGGAAACTACCTTTTAGGCGGAGGGATAAGTGATGTGGATCTATGAAAAGAAGCTTGAGTACCCGGTACGTGTCGGCGGCCCCAACCCCCGCCTGGCCAAGGAAGTAATAACCCAATATGGCGGGCCGGACGGGGAATTGGCCGCTTCGCTGCGCTACCTCACCCAGCGCTATACTATGCCCATCCCCCAGGCCAAGGGGGTATTGACGGACATCGGCACCGAAGAACTGGCCCATATGGAGATCGTGGCTACCCTGGTCTATAACCTGATTAAGGATGCTTCTATCGAGGAAATAAAAAGAGCCGGTATGGACGGCTATTATGCCGACCACGACCGCGCCCTTTACTTCGTCAACGCGGCGGGCGCCCCCTGGACGGCCAGCTATATCCAGTCCAAGGGTGACCCTATCACTGACCTGCACGAGGATATGGCGGCTGAAGAAAAGGCCCGTTCCACCTATGAATACCTGATCCAGTTATCCGACGACCCTGATGTCAGCGATACCTTGAAATTCTTGCGTGAAAGGGAAATCGTCCACTTCCAGCGTTTTGGTGAGACGTTGAACCTGGTGCATGAGTATATGGATCGGAAAAAGTTTTACTAAAGAAAAACTATAGTGAAAGGTTAATAGCTCTGGCCTCAAATTTAGCCCCCTGGGGGCTTTTTCGTTTATTTCTGAGCAAAGTGGACAATGAAGCTGGAAGCGCGATAACATTTTTCGTCGTCCACCTGGCCGTTCGTTTTTCTGCTTCCTGGCGCAAGTTTCTTACCCATGTTTCGATGCTTTCCCGATCCCGAAATTCGGGATACTCTTTAGCGTTGAATGCGCCCTGGCATTCTTTGAGGGCTTCGGCTTGCTTCAATCGCAGGAGAGCTTCTTCGGTGGCCCTGATAATAAAGTCGCTTTGTTTACCCCGCCTAATGTGCTTGCCTAAATCCCTGGCGAGGGATTCAGGAAATCTGATTGCTTTTAAGCGCGTCTTTTCAAGCATACTAAGACCCCTCTACTGATCTGCTATACATTGAGTATAACATATGAGAGGTGAGTTGGTAAATGAGCAAATCGAAAACGCGGCCGACCCTCAGGCAGGCTGGGCAGCTTCATTTTTTATTATTCACGCTTATGCCAGTAGGGGCATGATTCGGGGGTTGTTGACCCTCGTAGCTGCAACGGTCATCAGCAACAATATGGCTCGATGGCAAATAACAAACATTAGCTCCTATAAAAAATACCCATCGAGATATTGCCAGCCTGAAATGGGATTAATTGTTATCCAGGCCAGGCATAGAAGCGAAACATTATTGCATGGCCGGCGCTTATGGGTGGAAAATTAGAATCATGGCGCTACGTTTTTTTATTTATGGTCTCCTGGGGTGGAGCGTTGAAATCGTCTGGACCGGTCTGGGTTCCCTGCTGCAGGGCAACCTGTTGCTCAAGGCTACCACCTCCCTGTGGATGCTGCCCATTTACGGCCTGGCGGTGTTCCTGGAACCCTTGCATGAAAAAATACGCACCTGGCCCTGGACATTCAGAGGGCTGGTTTGGGTCGGCTTGATCTGGAGCCTGGAGTTTTTCGCCGGCTTTGGTCTAAAGTTTCTTCTCGGGTCGCCTCCCTGGGACTACGGCCTGACTCCCTATTCCTTTTACCGGTTAATCAGGGTTGATTATGCGCCGTTATGGTTTCTCCTCGGCCTCCTCTTCGAGCGGTTGCATGATTGGTTGCGCCAGGTATTAAAAGTGCAGTAAAAGGTGCTTGGATTTCGCAGTACCCTTACAGCTTAGTTCACCCCGAAACTCTGAAAGCGTCAAGTTTAAAGAGGGAGCGGCGTCTTCATTTTTCTTTGACCTCGGCACTGTCCTCAGATCATCGGGAAGCCGGTATATCCCGGCCTCTTATTGGCATTTATGCTGGCGGTTATTTCGGGTGCGACTATGGTACTGCATACCGGACTGGTAACGTGCTGGAGTGAGTACGGATCCTGTGACCGCTGGCTTAGAGTGCTCCGGATACGCCCCCATACTGTACAGCAAACGGTATATAGCTTTACTTCAGTCCGGCTGATGCTGTCCACCGGCAGGTCTTCACTCATTACCCGCTAAAGGTAAAGCGTCTGTTTCTTGCCTGGCTCTGTTCCCTGATAAGGGTGACCAGGGTTTCCGGGACAAAGGGTTTAGGGAAAGCCGGCCGAACCAGGTAGTAACCCTGGCCGTAGGGTACACCCAGAGCAATGAGAGTCTTCAACTCGCCTGCGGTTTCTACCCCTTCAGCTATCACCTGGCAGCCAATCCTTACTGCCAGGTCCAGAAGTGAACCCACTACCGCCCGCCGCTCGGGGTTTTTATCAACATTCCGGACCAGGGACATGTCGATTTTAATAAAATCCGGGTTAATTTCCGCAATGGAATAAAGGCCGGAAAAACCAGCCCCGACATCATCAACAGCGACCTGATAACCCTGGTTGCGGTAATGCTCCAGGGTTTTTTTTAGGTATTCATAATCATCGATACTATGACGTTCAGTAATCTCAAAGACTACGCTGTTCGGGTGCCAACCGTATTCCCGGACCAGTTCCATAGTTTCGCCTTTAATAAATCCGGCATCACCTACTGTCCGCGGGTGGACATTAAGAAAGAGCTTCTGTTCTGCCTCCATCGCGCCGAAATTGTTGATGGCCAGAGTGCGGCAGATTTTTTCGGTGGCAAACAGCAGGCCATTATTTTCAGCAAAACTAAATATAACATCCGGCCGCTGAAAATAGCTGCCCTCCGGTCCGCGGGTCAGTGCCTCCCAGCCCAGGATGTTCCCGGTTTGTAAAGAAATAATGGGCTGGTAGACGGCCATCAGGCCCTGGGTAGATAATATACCGGCAAACTCGCTTTCCAGCTGCTCTGCCTCCGGTTGTAACTGCATGTCCAAAATTGAACCTCCATTGTATCTCTACCCTGAAAATAGATGTGGGAAGTGGGAGGCGAGAAGTGTGAGGCTGTCAGGAACTGGCTGCGCCAGTTCCTGNNTGCCGCTCGCAAGCGGCATGGGCGTCTACTGTTTGGGTTCATGATAGTGACGGTGAACAACATTGGAGCAGTCAGCTTAGATAGCAAGCCTGGGCAGTTATCCCCATTCAGCACCTTAAGTCCGAACATCTTCGCACAGTGGAAAGAAAATATCGCGGCAGGTTTTGGTGCCAGCTATGCCGGGTTAGGTAAATACCGGGTTCACGCTTCACACGTGTCTGTTCCCAGTTGCTGCATACTGGCTAACCGGTTGACGTCCGCCAGGATCCGGTTTAACCGCACTTCTTCGTTATACTCCAGTACCAGGGCCGGGGCGGCGGGCAACAGGGCCAGGGCCTCCCATACCAGGCGCCAGTTGATGCGCCCTGTCCCGACTGGTAAATGCTCATCATCGCGGCCGCGGTTATCATGCAGGTGCAGGGCTGCCAGTTTGTCGCCCAATTGCCAGATTACCCGCGGTATATCCCAGCCGTTCAGGTAAGCATGGCCGATGTCCAGGAGGGCAAAAATCCCGTCAATCTCGCGGAAGAGGTTGATATACTCCTCGGAATCAAAAAGTTGGGTTGAACCCCGGCCGATATTCTCTACCGCCAGCCTGACACCGGCGCGCTGGGCCGCCGACGCCAGCAAGGGCAGGACGTTTTTTACCCGCTGGCGGGCACTGGCCGGGTCATAGATGGGACTGGTACAGGCATGGGGATGCACTACCATATGCTCACACCGGAGAGCAGCAGCTATTTCCAGGAAGTGTTTATAGACGTCAAGAGTTAAATCCCGGATAAGCGGGTAGTTTTCAGAAGCCAGGTTGAGATCATAAAACGGAGCGTGCAGGCTCCGTGGACCATGATAATCGCGAAGGAGCATCGCCATGAATTTCAGACCGTTTTCCGGGTCCTGCCACCGTGGTCCCTCGGCAAAAATCTCCACCCCGGCACCTGTAGCCGCCAGGGTTTTTATGTCCAGCGGCCGCGCCAGAGGTAATGTGCTGACAAAGACGCGCCCTTGCCAGGAAGTCATGCTGAATGCTCCTTCATATTTTGCCGTATTATTTTCCGCTCAGGTACATTTTACTACAGGTTTATAAACATACAGCTAAGTTAGAGTTAAATTTAGGTTAAATTATGGGTTTAATTGCCAGGATACGACCCTTTTCTTTGACCACCGGCACCAGATGGTGTTTGCGGGCGATGGCACCCACTTCGTTCTTGCTCGCTGCCACAGACTGCCTTGACGAACAAATAAAGGCAGCCTGCGGGCTGAAGCCGAAATCACCGCAGGCTGCTTGGAGTATCGGTTAATTACAGGCAACATTTTTCTTCTTTAGCCCCGGTCTAAACTTTATGTTTGCCGGCATAAAGTTTAGGTAGAAGG
>DFYS01000153.1 GCA_002383405.1 Moorella sp. UBA4076 | reverse complement strand
CCTACAATACTACCATTTTCATCCTTCTGCTGGTGCCGCTCATAAGCGGCATGGGCGTCTACTATGTGCCGTCACGCCACCTGGATGCCTCCTGGTCCCAGTTCTGGCAGCGGCTATCACAAACGGCCATATCAAAGCTTAATATTAAAGCCTCGCATCAGGTTCCGGCAGCGGCTATAACCGGTTCCCCTATCGCATCTCTCTAATCCTGGCATCGTAGTATTCGATCCTGGCGTACTCGTCGTCCCAGAAGGACTGGCTCTTCATAGTGTCCAGGTATTCCCTGGTATATCCGAAGGGCAACCAGTCTTTCTCCTTCTGCTGGAAGAGACGTTCCCTGGCCTCCGGCCGGCGGGTATCAACAATATGATGGGTATGAGCCTTGAGGAAGACATCCTTGAACCAGCGGTCGAGGACGAAGTCCTCAATCTCCAGGGTGCGCTCGGCCAGGCTCCTTAGTACGGAGTGATAGCGGTCGCAACCGTCGGTAGCAATAGTAACCACGTTGTCGCCGGGGCCCAGGCGCAGGAATTTGGCCATCTTAATGGCGCCCTGAATATTGCAGATGCCGGAGGGGCCGAAGTTGTCCCGCAGGGCCAAAGCGTCGGCCTCCTTGACGCCATTCCTGATCAGGACCTCGGTGCCGTCCTGGAGGACCTTGAGGCCGCGGACGGTATCCTCGTCGTGGATGAGGACCAGAAAATCGGTGTTCAGGACATTATGGATGAGGGTGCACATCTTGTCGCCAATGCCCTCGATGCGGTGCTGGCCGCGGCCGCCGTTATACAGGGTGGAACACTCATAGGGTTCCAGGGCCGCGATTTTACACTCGGGAAAGGCTTTTTTAATCTGATCGCCAGCGCCCAGGGTCCCCGCCGAACCGGGCGCCGAGGTGAAAACGGCAATGCGGCCGTTGCCGATCCCCTGAACGGCCTCAATGGCGGCGTTGCCGGTGACGTGGCGGTGGAAACGATAATTGGGCAGGAGCTCAAACTGGGCCAGAGAGAAGTTTTGGGGGTCTTTCTTCAGTTCATAGGTCCGCTGCAGGGTGAGGATAACGTCGGACTCGGTGCCCGGGGTCAGGTCCAGCTCGCCGCCGTACTTGCGAATGCGCTCATAACGCTCCTTGCTCATGTTGTCGGGCATAATAACTACCGCCCGGAAACCGAGCAGCTTGCAAATATAGGCCACACCGATACCGAAGTTGCCCGTCGAAGGCCCCAGGATGGTATGCTCGCCCGGCTTGATGACACCGTCAACGCAGCCTTCAATCAGGGTGGCGTAGGCCGGGCCTACCTTGTGGGAACCGGAAGGGAAACCCCGGCCCAGGAGGACGACGATATTGGCGTCTACCCCGGTCACTGCCGGCGGCAGAACCATCTTCCGCACCTGGTTGTTCTCGTCTTTCCAGGTAATATTGAAAAGGTTAACTGGATCCAGTTCATCCTCTTTAAGGGCTTTTAAGGCCCGCTGCCTTACTGCCGGGTCAATTTGCGCCGGATCGCCCATCTCGGCAAAGGTGGGGCCAAAGGGAATTTTACCCGCCATTTTGGATCAGTCCCTTTAGTTTAATGTGATGTTACTGTGTGCCAAAAACTTCACCTGCATTTATTATATAGTTCGACAACCCAAAAATAATCCCTCTTTTTTAAGTGAAAAAAGAGGGGATTTAAGCAAAATTATTTCCGCCAGGTCGCCCGCAGGAATAATGCCAGCACAGTGTAAATTTCCAGGCGGCCGACAAGCATCAACCATGATAATAGATACTTGGCCGCTGCCGGCAGGTGAGCATAGTTCTGCGTCGGTCCTACACTCCCCAGGCCCGGGCCCACATTGCCCAGGGTAGCTGCCACAGCGCTGGCAGCGTCCTCCAATCTTAGACCCGCCAGTGATACCAATATAGTACCGACGCCAAATAATAGCAGATACAGGCTGATAAACTGAAGAATATTTAAAACCAGGCTCTCCTTTATTATACCCGCATTACCTAAACGCACCGGGACCACCGCATGGGGGTGGATGGTACGAAATATCTCCGCGGCCCCGTTTTTCAACAGCACCAGCAACCGGCCCACTTTAATGGCACCACCGGTAGAACCGCAACAACCGCCTACAAACATCAGGAAGAATAAAAGATTACGCGACAGGTGGGGCCAGGCGTCAAAATCGGCTGTTGCATAACCGGTGGTCGTTACAATGGAAACCACCTGGAAGGCGGCCGTGCGGACCAGGTGCTCCCCCGGCTCGTAGCCAGTCACAAATAAATCAAGTGCCACGATTACCGTGCCGGCTGCAATTATGCCGCCATAGAGTTTAAACTCCGGGTTACGCCAGAAATAAAAGGGGGCCCGGTGGCGCAGGACCTGGTAATAAAGGGCAAAGTTAATCCCTGCCAAGAACATGAAAATTATTATTACCCATTGTACCATGGGGCTGGAATAGTGACCAATACTGGCGTTTTTGCTGGAAAAGCCACCGGTGGCCATGGTGCCAAAGGTATGGATAACAGCTTCGTATAATGATAAACCGGCTGCCATGAGCAGGAGAACCTCGGCCGCCGACAGGGCAGTGTAGGTCAGCCAGAGGATTTTGGCCGTTTCCTGGATGCGGGGTTTTAATTTCTCGGCAACCGGGCCGGGGACTTCGGCCTGGAGCATTTGCAACCCGCCGGAACCTAATTGCGAAAGAAGGGCTACAAAGAGAACTACAATGCCCATGCCGCCAAGCCAGTGGGTCAGGCTGCGCCAGAAAAGGATGGAACGGGAATGGCTCTCGATGTCCGTCATGACACTGGCGCCGGTGGTGGTGAATCCGGAAACCGTTTCAAAAAGGGCATCGGCGAAGGAGGGAAAAGTGCCCGCCAAAAAATAAGGCAGGCTGCCAAATATGGCCGCCGCCACCCAGCTCAACGTTACAATGGCGTAACCCTCGCGCCGCCGGATCTCGCCATTATGGTAAGGGCATAAGCTTAAGGGAATACCCGCCGCCAGGGCTATCCCGGCGCTCCAGGCAAAGGCCGGCCATTCTTCTTCCTGGAAATAAAGGGCCATCAGCAGGGGTACCACCATAGCCAGGCCGATTAAAATAATAATTTTTCCGAGGACCCGGACCACCAGCCGGTAGCGCATGTCTTACCTCATTTCCTGGTACCAAAGAAATCGTGCACCGCAGCCACAGCCCCGGGGAGGGCAAAAACAATCACATGATCGCCAGGCATGATATAATCGCTGCCACCAGGGACAATTATTTCCTCGCCGCGGGCAATGGCGCCGATGATAGCATGACGGGGGAAATCGATCTGCTGTAAAGGTTTATTCGCCAGGCGGCAATCCGGGGGGGCGATAAATTCAATCATCTCCGCTTTATCCTGGCCCAGCAGGTTGATGGCGACAATCTTCCCCCGGCGGACGAATTTCAAAATGGCAGCCGCTGTCAGCAGCCGCGGGCTGATGACCACATCAATGCCTATCTTTTCCATCAGGGCTGCATAATCCGAACGCCCGACCCGGCAGATGGCTTTCCCGGCGCCCAGGTGCTTGGCTAACAGCGATACAAGTAGATTCACCTTGTCATCGCCGGTAACAGCAGCAAAGATATCGGCATCGCCAATATTTTCTTCCTCAAGTAAACCCAGGTCACTGCCATCACCATGGATGACAGTAACGTGAGGTAACTTGCGGCTTAAAACTTCGCAACGCTGGCGATCTTTGTCGATGATCTTGATTTCTATCTTTTTTGCAGCCAGCTTTTGCGCCAGGTAGTAGGCCATCCGGGTGCCGCCCAGTACTACCACTCGCTGCACCCGCGTGCGCTTTTGCCCCAGCAGGTGCTCCACCGGCTCCATTTTTTTCGCCGGGGCCAGGACAAACACCCTGTCTCCCGCCATCAGGTGGTCCTCGCCGCGGGGAATGATCATTGTTTCGCCCCGCTGGATGGCGACAATCAAATAGGGGTTCGGGGAAGGTAAATCCTTCAATTTTTTCCCTGCCGCCTGGGCATGGGGTGGCAGGATGAGCACCAGAAGCTGAATTTTACCTCCAGCGTAAAATTCGGATTCTATCGCCTCAGGCGCCTCTACCAATTCGGCAATGGCCGTGGCGGCTACCTGGTCGGGGTTAATCACATAGTCAATCCCCAGGTCTTTACCAAAACCAACTTCATTACCTGTCAGGTATTCCGGGTTACGAATCCGCGCCATCGTTTTTTTGGCGCCCATTTTTTTGCTGAACAGGCTGGCAATAATGTTTAACTCATCATTCTCAGTCACTGCTATCAGGAGGTCGGTGCCTGCCACCCCGTTTTCTTTGAGGACGTCCGGGCTGGCGCCGTTGGCACAAATAGTCTGGACATCCAGCTTTTCTTCCACAGCCCGAATTCTCTCCGCGTCCTGCTCGATGACTAAAACGTCATGGCCTCCCAGGGACAACATTTCGGCCAACTTGAAACCCACTTTGCCAGCACCGATGATTATTATCCGCACCCGGTCCACCTCAGTTTAAGTATTCAGAGGGTTATTCTCTCTTTTTCCTGAAAATCCTCCCGCTTAGATCCTTTTCGCAAGAAAAATCCCCCGTCGGAGCACCCTGGCGATACAAACAGATAAACTATTCCTGCCTTGACATTCTCCAAAGTAAGGCATCATAATTTATGTAAGGAGGTATTGCTATGTTCAGGGCAAAACTGACAAGTAAGGGCCAGATCACGATTCCGGTAGCTGTGCGCCATCGGTTGAACGTACAAGCTGGGGACGATCTCTTGTTTGATATCAGCCCGGAGGGAGATATTAAACTCCAGGCGCTAAAACGGCAACGCTTAACCGATCTCTATTCCTCATTGCCCGCATCACGTCCCTACCCCGGCAAAGCCAGGGTTCGCGAAGAGGTAGCTGGTGAAATGGGCCGGCGTATCCTGAAGAAGGAGAAAGACCTTTAATGATGTATTTGTGGGTGGATGCCAATGTTATTCTTCGCTTTATCACCGGTGACCCGCCGGAAATGGCGGCTAAAACTCTGGAATTGATGACCCGCGCTGAAAAAGGTGAGATAGGCCTGCGGCTTTCCCACATCGTTCTGGCTGAAATTGTCTGGGTGTTGTCTTCGTTTTATAAATACCCGAAGAAAGATATTGCGGAAAGCTTAACCTTCTTTATCTGCGCCGATGGTATATACCCGGAAAACCAGGATTTGCTTATCCAGGCTTTGAAGGATATGGCAAATAAAAACGTTGATTTCGTTAATGCTTATCTGGCAGCACTAGCCCGCAGCCGGGAAGAAGGTATTTGCTCCTTCGATAACGATTTCCGCAAACTGGATGTTAACCTAGTTATACCACCGGGGTAATTAGCGGATAGCAACGCCTGCCGGCGCGGCCATTACGCCAGCAGCCCGGTAATATCTACCGGGCTGCTGGTAATTGCTGTTCTGTCGCTCATCTTCATTATAGCAACCCGTCCCGGTCGCGATGGGCGAGGCGGGAGGAGGCGGCGGCGGCGATGGCGGCCACCAGGTCGTCGAGGAAGGTATTGACCTTCTCGCTTTTTTTGTCATTGACTACACCGATAATGCCCGGCTTGACTTTATCCAGGTAGCCGAAGTTGGTAAAGCCAATAGAGCCATAGATATTAATGATGCTCAAGGCCATAATCTCATCAATGCCATAGAGGCCGTCGTCGCTTTTGAGCATGGTGGCCAGGGGTTCGGCCAGCAGCCCCTTTTCGGCCATCTCGTCAATGGAGATGCCGGTCAGGACGGCGTTCTGCACCTCTCGTTTCTCCAGCACCCGCTCGACGCTCTCCCGGCAGGCAGCTATACTCAGGTCGCGGATATATTTTTGCTGGACTTCATATACCAGGCGCGCAATATCATCCATGCTTACCCCGCGCCGCTCCAGCCAGGCGACCACCAGTTGCTTGAGCAGCAGGCCACTGGCATACTGTTTCCCTTGCGGTTGTACTACACTCACTGCTCCGGTCTCCTCTCTGTATTGGGAAGTATACCTATTCTAACACAGGTCTATTTTATTCAGCAACAGGCACTGCCTGCAAATAGGTCTGACGTATCAATAGCTGCTTTAGGGCGCGCTACTACTGGACTACCTTAGTGAATTACGGCGACAAAAGAATTGGCTTATCCGAGCCACGACGTCATTTCGCAAAGGCATGCGACAACACTGCCTGTAAAAAATCCCGGTAC
>DFYS01000120.1 GCA_002383405.1 Moorella sp. UBA4076 | reverse complement strand
GGGAAACGGGTATGCCTTCCAGGGTTTTGAAAAGGAGGGGGTTGGCTATAGCTAGCACTATGGCTTTTTAGGCAAGCCCCGCCTCCTGTAGAGACGGGGTTTTTAGTTTTATGCTGAAAAAAGAAAGGGGTTATCTTGATATGCCATTTTTAGAGGGCATCAGGGAAAAATTCAGCCAACTGATAGAAGCCGGGCATCTAACCGGCGAGGAAGAGGTGCAGGTGGTCAGCGCCCGGCCGCTGACCCCTGAAGAAGCTATCGGCCGGCCGGAACGGCGGGACTTTCCCCTTTTAAAAGGTAAAGAATCGATGATCCAGGCCAACTTTAAAGATGCTTGCGGGCAGGCGTATACCGACATGCCGGGGAATTACCAGGGTACCCTGAAAGAACTCCTGGCCCTGCCGTTACGCAACAACTACGAGCGAGCCATCTTTATCGCCACATTGAACGCCGTTATGCGGCACTTAAAACTGGTGGACAGGACTATCCATTGCCGCGATCAGGAACCAGGCCAGTGCGCCACCCATCTGGTGGAGTATGTGCGAGAACGTTTCGACAACCCTCGCATCGCCTTTATCGGCCTGCAGCCGGCCATGGTGGCCGGCCTGGCCGGACATTTCCCCATCCGGGTAACCGACCTGGATCCGGATAACGTCGGGCAGCGTAAAGGCGGGGTGGTGATCGAAGACGCCAGTCTTACCGATGAAATTATCGCCTGGAGCGACTTAGTCCTGGCTACCGGGACGACGGCGGTAAATGATACCCTGGCAGGGGTAATCGGCCGTAAACCGGCGATCTTTTACGGGGTGACTATTGCCGGTATCGCCCGCCTGGCTGGGTATGAGCAGTATTGTTTTTGCGGGCACTGATTGTCAAAAGACGGGGGAGGCAACTAACAGTGAGGGGATTAAAAGCAGCCGGGCTTTTATCGGGCCTGTTATTACTGGGCCTGCTGCTGCTGACCGGCTGCGGTAACGGTCCGGGGCAGCAGGGCCAGGCAGGAACCGCTAACAAAACAGGAAACGCGGCGGGGCGCTCCCTTTTAGTCTACAGCGGCGCCGGCCTGAAGAAGCCGGTAGAGGAGATCGGCGCCGCTTTTCAGGCTCAAACCGGGGTGAAGGTTACTTATACCTTCGGGGGTACAGCCCAGCTCAATAGCCAGATCCTGCTGAGCCGGCAGGGCGACGTCTACCTGCCGGGCGATATAGCGGAACTAAAGCCGGTTAGAGATAAAAACCTGGTGGCCTGGGAAAAGAATGTTGTTTATCACATCCCGGTGCTGGCCGTTCCCAGGGGGAATCCGGCCGGAATCCATAAATTAACTGATCTAGGGCGTCCAGGAGTAAAAGTAGCCCTGGGGGACCCCCGGGCCAATCCTATCGGCAAGCTGGCCGACCAGCTCCTGCAAAAGCATGGCCTTTTGGAAACCGTCAATAAAAACGTGGTCGTCAGGACGCCGACGGCAAATGAACTGGTGGTCTATTTAAGCACCAAACAGGTCGACGCTGCCATAATCTGGGAGGAAAATTATGCGGGAGTAAAAGACCAGCTCGAGCTTATCCCCATACCCGAATTCAAGGATTACGTCAAAACAGTACCCGCAGCTGTCCTTGGTTGTTCTAAAGAAAAAGAGCTGGCCCAGGAGCTGGCTGAATTTATAACTTCACCACCGGCCTGCCAGATCTGGCAAAAATGGGGTTATAAGCCGGTTGCCCGGTAGAGGGGAGGAGTAAAAACTTGGGCTCGAGACTTTTCAAAACCTTTAACGTACTGGTAACTTCCCTGGTGCTACTCTTTATTCTTGCCGCCGTTGGTACCGTGCTGGTCAGGGGTATTCCTTATATGCCAGCCTCCCTGAAGGCGCCGGAACTGGTCTTCGCTATCAGGCTCAGCCTGTTGACCTCTATTGTTTCCACAGCCGCCTGTCTGCTGGCAGCTATGCCGGTGGCCTATACCCTGGCCCGCTACAACCTGCCGGGTCAGGGTATAGCAGCCAATCTTTTAAGAATCCCTTTAACCCTGCCGCCCGTTGTCTCCGGCGTTTGCTTGCTGCTGCTTTTTGGCACTACGACCTTTGGCGAAACCCTGGCCAGGATGGGTTTACGTTTTGTCTTTACTGTACCCGGGATCATCCTGGCTCAATTTTTCGTCAATCTGCCCGCCTTGATTACCGTTCTGAAGGCTGCTATTGAGGCCGTGGATATCCGCCTGGAATATGTGGCGCGGACCCTGGGCTGTACCCCGGTCAGGGCTTTCTTTAAGGTGACTCTACCTTTAATACGCAATAATATCCTGGCCGGGCTGATCCTCACCTGGGGCAAGGCCCTGGGGGAATTCGGCGCGGTCCTCATGCTGGCCGGCGCTACCAGGTTTAAGACGGAGACCCTGCCTATCTCCCTTTACTTAAATATGGCTACTGGCGACATGGAGGCCCTGATGGCCTCCGCGGCCATTATGATCCTGATTGCCGTCATTTCCCTGGCCGTTTTTGAACGGGCAGGAGTAAAGCTGTACGAACGGGTGCCGGGCCTGTGAAAGAACGATTGTCCGGGCGCTCGCTGCGGCTGTACCGGATAACTAAAAAGATAGGTGAGTTTCAGCTTCGGAATATATCCCTGGAATTTTTCCCGGGAGAATACTTCGTTATCCTGGGGCCGACGGGTGCTGGTAAAACAGTCCTGCTGGAGGTTATTGCCGGTATGCATACCCTGGATGCCGGCGAAATATGGCTGGGCGGGGAAAATATAACCTTCTGGCCGCCGGAAGAGCGGCTATTTGGTTTTGTATACCAGGATTACGCTTTATTTCCCCATTTAAGCGTTCGGGAAAATATAATTTTTGGGTTAAAAAACAAAGGGTTGCCCCTTGCAGCGATCGTGCAGGAATTAAATGCCGTGACGGCCATGCTGGGCATTGCCCACTTCCTGGAGCGATTTCCTTATACCTTGAGCGGGGGCGAGCAGCAGCGGGTGGCCCTGGCCCGGGCTCTAATAATGAAGCCCCGGGTGCTTTTACTGGATGAACCCCTGTCCGCTCTGGACCCCTGTACGAAGGAGACGCTCCAGCAGGAGCTCAAGCGCCTGCACCAGCTTACCGGCACCTTATATATTCATGTGACCCACGATTTCGAGGAAGCCTTTTTCCTGGCCGACCGCGTCGGTGTAATCGACCAGGGGCGCCTCCTCCAGGTGGGTTCAACCGTCGAGGTTTTTAGCCGGCCCCGGACGGCAGCGGTAGCCCGCTTTGTCGGGGCGGAAAATATTTATCAAAGCGAGATTATCCTGCGCGACGGCCGGAAATACGTCACCCTGGGAGAGGCACTGCTACAAGTAGAGACGGATTTAACCGGCCGGGCCGGCTTTTCCATCAGGCCGGAGCATATTCAGGTGAACAGTTTACGGCAGCCCGGGAACTGCCTTCCCGGTAAAGTTGTCTCGGTTTATCCGAAGGGGTTTTATGCCAAGGTGATAATAGATGCGGGCGAAAGGCTTGTGGCTATAATTGTTGCCAGGGAAAACAATTTCTGCCCTTTATTCCCCGGCAGCCTGGTTTATTGCTCCATCGCGGCGGGCGTGATTAACGTTTTCCCGCTTTAAAATCCGTTAGCCGGGGGCGATACACGGCAAGCCCATTATAAGCAGGCCTGCAATGGGCCGGCTTGCGTGTATAAAAGGTGTTAAAAAAGGCACACCGCCAGCCGCAGGGCATGCCCGGTGTCGGTTTTCGTGCATTAAAAGTGTTTAAAAAAAGGCTTGACAGGGGTCAACAGGTATGGTATTTTTTAATCAGTCCAATGAGAATGAAACTCATTATCTTTGAACCCGGAAGTTAAACTTGCCTAACTTTACTTGACCTGAAGAAGGCGGTAATTTGACCAGCACCCCGGTTATTTCGTATGCCATGCAGGATTACCTGGAAGCCATCCTGGAACTAGCTGAAAAAGAAGGCGTTGTTAGAGTTACCGATATTGCTGCCAGGTTGGGTATTGCCAAGGCCAGCGTGAGCCAGGCCATGCATACCCTGGCCAACCTCAAGTTGATCAAGCAAGAAAGATATGGGCCTATCGAGCTCACCCCGGCCGGCAGACAAGAGGCGGCCAAAATCCAGCGCCGCCACCAGGTCTTGTACCGGTTCCTGGTGGAAATCCTGGATGTCGACGCTAAAACGGCCCAAAAAGACGCCTGCTTAATTGAACACGTAGTCAGCCCCCTCACTCTAGCCAGGTTAATAGCGTATCTCGAAAAAGAAACCGGCAGCAGGAGCAACGAGGTCAAGGGAACGCTAAAAGGAAAGGAGGTCGTTACAATGGAGGCTATCGAAACAAACAACGCCCGGGCTTTAAGCGAGCTGGAGAGGGGTGCCCGCGGCAGGGTAATCCGGATTGCCGCCAGCGGCGAAATCCGCCGCCGGTTGCTGGACATGGGTGTAGTTCCCGGTACAGAAGTAGCTGTGGAAGGAGTAGCCCCTTTGGGTGATCCCTTAGAAGTAAGCGTCAAGGGTTATCACCTGAGCTTGCGCAAAAAAGAAGCAGCAGCCATTTTTGTTGAACATCTTACGTAATCTAAAGTGGGCTCCGCCCACAAC
>DFYS01000035.1 GCA_002383405.1 Moorella sp. UBA4076 | reverse complement strand
CCGGCCGGGAGAAAAAGGGCCTCTACCTCATTGAGGGTGCCCACCTGCTCGAGGAAGCCCGGCAGGCCCGCGTACCCCTGGAGGGAGTTTTATACAGCCCCGCGTTTTATGCCACCCCCCGCGGGGAGGAGCTGGTAGCCGGCTTTAAAGCAGCCGGCTGCTGCTGTCTGGCGGTGGCCGGAGATTTACTGGCAGCTGTCAGTACCACCGTGACGCCGCCGGGGATTGTGGCCATCGCCCCCATCCCGGAACAATCCCTGGCCGCGCTCCTGGCCGCGGCACCGCCGTCAACCCCGCCGCTGCTTATGATTGCCGCCGCCATCCAGGACCCGGGCAACCTGGGCACTATCTGGCGGACCGCCCTGGGCGCCGGTGCTGCCGGGCTGGTCCTGACTCGCGGCAGCGTTGACCCCTATAACCCCAAGGTGGTCCGCGCCGCCATGGGCGCCACCTTTAACCTCCCGGTGGTGAGTGGCCTGGAGCCGGCCGCTCTGGCTCGAGAACTGCAGGTAGCCGGGATAAAGCTGGTGGTGGCCGAGGTCGGCGCCCCGCTTACCTTCTGGCAGGCGGACTTAAGCGGATCCCTGGCTTTAGCTGTAGGCAGCGAGAACCACGGCCCGGGAGCGGAATTGCTGGCTGCGGCTGCCGCCCGCGTGGGCATCCCCCTGGCAGGGCCGGCGGAATCCCTGAACGCCGCCGTAGCGGCGGCCCTGCTTCTCTACGAAGCCCTGCGCCAGCGGCAGCAGGATGGCGCAGGTAAACCATCTTAGCCGTCATGAGAGGCAGCTTTGCTGGTAATAATTCATTGATTCAGGCAAAACTTTGGGTTAAAATGGAGGTGAAGGCAGGTGAGCGCCATGCCGGAAGAGAGCTTGCGGGAAATAGCAGCAGCTAATGAGCCGCCACGTACCCTGGCTTCACCGGAATTTTTCTTTCTTTTACAGCGTATAGACCGGCTCGACGAAAAATTAACGAAAGAAATCCGGGATGGAGACCAAAAGTCCGAAGAACGCATTAATGCGGTGGAGCAGAGATTGACCCGGCGCATCGATGCTATCGACGAAAAATTAAGCAATCGCATTGATAAATTGGATGAGAAACTTGGTAACCTTAGATTCTGGGCTATCGGCGCTGTAATTACCATTGCGGTGGGCTTTATCGGGACGATAGCAGCTTTGCTGTACAGGTGATGGATATACTGGCCGGGGTTGGCAGGCGGACTAATGCCACGCCGGCGGCCGTAAATGCGTCGGGCATGGCCGGCACCCCCGCCCTGACCGGCGGTTGCTTGCCGGTTCGGGGTCTCTTTATCAGGCGAGCGGAGAAACTTTGTAAATTGCAAGCACCGGCGCCTTGTCACAGCCGGGAGGCTGTGCTATAATGATCCTGAAGGTTACCCCCTAAAGCTCCAGGAAAGGTCGTGATAGGGTGTTCCTGTCGGCGGAATTTTTTTGGAGGCTTTTTGAGAAGA
Source organism: Moorella sp. UBA4076 (assembly GCA_002383405.1). Lineage (GTDB taxonomy): Bacteria > Bacillota > DSM-521 > Neomoorellales > Neomoorellaceae > Neomoorella. The sequence goes on along the minus strand of DFYS01000035.1, from coordinate 2,705 downwards.
CGGGTTCCATTGCTGCTTACATTATGTATCGCCAGCTAGATGGAGTGCCAGCTGGTGACCCAGTAGGCCAAAAAATTATTAACGTCCAAATGCTATGAACGGGTAAAGTAACCGGTACGGAACCCGCAGGGAGGTGGCGTCGCTGACTGGAAGCGCTGCCGGGGAAAGGCCGTGTGAAGTTCGCCCGCGAGCAGCAGGCTGAAAAGCAGGAGTAGGCCGCGCCGGTGATCCCACCGTTAAAGGGGAACGGCATGATGGTGCCGGAGGACTTGGGGTGGTGTAATGATGGGCTAGGCTTTCGTCCCGAAGGGGCGAAGGCTTTTTTATTTTGTCAAATCGGGGTGAAGTAGATGTTAATAGCTATCGCCGCAATCAAGAAGACAGCCCTGGCGCGGGTGGCGGCCGCTGCCAGCAGCGAAGAGCTGGAAAGCCTGCGCGTCCAGTACCTGGGCAAGAAAGGGGAACTGACCGGGGTTTTGCGGGGGATGGGCAAGCTCCCGCCTGAGGAGCGGCCCCGGGTGGGTCAGCTGGCCAATCAGGTGCGGGAAGAGCTGGAAACAGCCCTCCAGGAAGCCAGGGAAGCCCTGGCGCGTCGGGAGCAGGAGGAACGCCTCCGGGCGGAAGCCATTGACGTAACCCTGCCGGGCCGGCCGCTGCCGCGGGGTTACCGCCATCCCCTGTACCAGGCTTTAAATGAAATCAAAGCTATATTCACAGGCCTGGGCTTTGATGTCGCTGAAGGACCGGAAGTAGAAAGCGACTTTTATAACTTTGAAGCCCTGAACCTGCCCAAAGAACACCCGGCGCGGGACATGCAGGATTCCTTTTACATCACCGAAGACGTTCTGCTGCGTACCCACACCTCCCCGGTGCAGGTGCGGGTCATGGAAGCCCGCCGGCCGGAGATCCCCATCCGCATCATCGCCCCGGGCAAGGTCTACCGCCGCGACGACGACGCCACCCATTCCCCCCTCTTCCACCAGGTAGAGGGCCTGCTGGTCGACCGGCGCGTCACCTTCGGCGACCTCAAAGGCACCCTGATGGCCTTTATCAAGCAAATGTTCGGCGAAGGCGTGCGGGTACGCTTCCGGCCCAGCTACTTTCCTTTCACCGAGCCCAGCGCCGAGGTGGATATGTCCTGCGTCATGTGCGGCGGCAGCGGCTGCCGGGTCTGCAGCCATACCGGCTGGCTGGAGATTCTGGGCTGCGGCATGGTTCACCCGAAGGTTTTAAGCATGTCAGGCTACGACCCGGAAGCGGTGAGCGGCTTTGCCTTCGGTATGGGGCTCGAGCGGTTGGCTATGCTGAAATACGGCATCGACGACCTGCGCCTCTTCTACGAAAACGACCTGCGCTTTTTGCAGCAGTTTTGATCGCCGGCGTGCGGGAGAAATGAGCGGCAGGCAAACTTTAATTGGAAACTTCGCCTGCAATTATCATTTTAGCCACCATGTTGATGGTTATGCCAGCAATTTAACCCAGCCGGGATTGAGTGCTGGGCTACTTCTCACATCCCATTCCGGAGGTGTACCATGAATGCGCGTTCCCTATAAATGGTTGCAGCAATACGTCGCCGTTGACCTGCCGCCGCAAGAGCTGGCGGCAAAGCTGACAATGGCCGGCCTGGCGGTGGAGGACATCGATAACCTGGCGCCCGGTTTTCAAGGCGTGGTGGCCGGGAGGATCAATTCCATCACCCCCCATCCCAACTCCGACCACCTGGTCGTCTGCCGGGTTGATGCCGGCCGCGAGCTGCAGCTGGTCACCGGCGCCCCCAATGTTTATGAGGGCCAGGCGGCAGCCGTCGCCCTGGACGGGGCGCGGTTGCCCGGCGGCCAAGCGATCCGGCGGTCGACCTTCCGCGGTGTCGACTCCGAGGGGATGCTCTGCTCGGCTCAGGAGCTGGGCCTGGATGTGGCCCTTATCTCCCCGGAAGACCGGGAGGGAATCATCACCCTGCCGCCGGACGCCGCCCCGGGCGCTGATGTAGCGGCAGTCCTGGGTTTAAACGATGTGGTCCTGGTCCTGGAGCTGACTCCCAACCGCGCCGACTGTCTCTCCGTCATCAATGTCGCCCGCGAGGTGGCCGCCCTCACCGGTGCCCCCCTCAACCTCCCGGCTATAACTGTCCCCGAGGATGAGCGGCGTCTTGCCGACCTGGCCACGGTGGCGATTGAGGCCCCCGACCTGTGCGCCCGTTATGTCGCCCGCCTGGTGAGCGGCGTACGCATCGGCCCCTCCCCGGCCTGGCTGCAGGCGCGTCTAAGAGCCGCCGGCATGCGGCCCATCAATAACGTCGTGGACATTACCAACTTCATCATGCTGGAGATGGGCCAGCCCCTGCACGCCTTTGACTACGACCTGCTGCAGCAACATGCCATCATTGTCCGCCGCGCTGAACCCGGGGAGAAGCTCCAGACCCTGGATAACGTCGAGCGGGAGCTGGACGCGGAGATGCTGGTCATTGCCGACGCCGCGCGGCCGGTGGCTGTCGCCGGCGTCATGGGCGGCCTGGATACGGAAGTAACTCCGGAGACGACCAATATCCTCATCGAAGCCGCCCATTTCGACGGCGCCTCCATCCGCCGCACCTCCCGCAGGCTGGGTTTGCGTTCCGAGGCCTCCACCCGCTTTGAACGCGGGGTCAACCTGGAGGGGGCGGCAGCCGCCGCTGACCGGGCGGCGCAGCTGATGGCCGAGCTGGC
>DFYS01000145.1:2966-3356 GCA_002383405.1 Moorella sp. UBA4076 | reverse complement strand
TCTTTCGGGCTTTGACCAGGATAAAAGGTCAGCAAAATAACATATTGAGCTCCACTTGATAGGGAAAGCAAAAAGTACCGGCTCGCCGGCACTTTCTATCTAAGTTAATGTTTATAAACATCTCCCCGCGGCCCTATATCATAAATTTTTACCTTCGAATTTTCTTTATCTACTTCGTATAATATACGCCAACCACCAACCTGATATCTATAACACTCCGGCTCGCCTTCAAGACCTTTAATGTTTGGCCCAAAAATGGGGCTAAGTTCCAGATAGGCAATGCACCGATCAATACCCCGCCGGAGTTTTACAGTTAACCTGTTGTATGTCTTTAGTGCAGTTTTAGTTAGTATTACTTCGTAACTCACTAATTCTCGCTCCCCTTAATAT
>DFYS01000145.1:0-2905 GCA_002383405.1 Moorella sp. UBA4076 | reverse complement strand
TACCCCCCTGCTTTCTTGCCTAATAAGCAAGCTTTTTAATTACCTTCCTGACTATCATTTTACCCGAGAATTGCTATATGATCAATCTTACAGTGATCACCCAAGTACTAACATACATACTCTGATAAAAATGCGCTTCATCTGGAATAGGTTGGCTTTTTGTCACCCTATCTTTACCGGCGCGCTGCCAGCTCGGCCGCCAGCTGGCCTGGTTCCAGGCCATGGTAGGCCAGCAGGACCAGGGTATGGTAGTAGAGGTCGGCCATTTCATAAAGTATCTCATGCCGGCTGTCATTTTTGGCGGCGATAATGGTCTCGCTGGCCTCTTCCCCGATTTTTTTCAGGATCTTATCTATGCCGTCATTGAACAGGCGGGCTGTATATGAGCCCTCCGGCCGGGTGGCCTGGCGCTCTTTGATCACCTGGAAGACTGTTTCGAGGACGGCTCCCAGTTCGCTCCCGGCAACCGGGTTGGAAACATCCCCCGCGCCAGCCGCGACTGCCGGCAGTGCAGCAGGCGACCGGCCGTCGGGCCTGGCTGCCGGGGGGGCGAAAGGCGGCCGGTCGCCAGGCGTTGCAGAAGGCGGTACAACGGGCGGCTGGTCGCCGGCGGTTGTGTCTATCCCCGCTGGCCCAGGCCCGCCGCCGGTCGGTGCCTGCTGCGGCTGGCCCAATGCTTCTGCTCCGGTCACCCGCGGCCGGCTCACCTGTAAGGGGAGAGGGTTGTGGAAGCAGGAAAACTCCCCTTCGTGGCAGGCTACCCCCACCTGGCGCACCTGGAAAAGCAGGGCGTCGGCGTCACAGTCGTAGCTGGCGGCAACGATATACTGGCGGTGGCCGGAAGTAGCCCCCTTATGCCAGAGCTCCCGGCGGCTGCGGCTATAAAACCAGGTCTCGCCGGTCGCCAGGGTGCGGGCCAGGGACTCCCGGTTCATATAAGCCAGCATCAAAACCCGGCCGCTCTCTATATCCTGGACGACGGCCGGGATCAACCCGTCGGCGTTAAAGCGGATAATATCCGGGATCGTCACACTCATAGAAAACGCCTGGTTAAAGGAAACCTGCCTGCCCCCCGGGCTGACGGGAAGTGGTGCGGGCAAGGTGGTGCCCGGGGACTGGGGCAAGCAGGCACGGGACGGTTTTTTGCCTGCTTGTTCTGTACCTGCCCCAACACAGGCAGCCACTAGCCACGGAGACGATTCTTGCAGTTGGTTACGGCGCAGCATCAACAGTAGGATGCAAGGCAGTGCAGCGGATTTCAATCAGGAGCCCGGCACTCAATTGCCAATTCAGTGGCTTGGGTACAGAAACCATCATATTGATGGTTATGCTAGCAATTTAAGCAAGCCAGGATTGAGTGCTGGGTCCCCACGTCCCTCCTGCTTCCTGCTTCCTGCTTCCTGCCTCTTGCCTCTATTCCCAGGGTGATCGGTCTCCTCTTACCAGGCTTTCGCTCCTTTCGGAAGAGTTTTATCAAGCGGAAAGCTTACCAGCGTACTGGTACGCCGCGTTCAGCCAGGTAACGTTTGGCGTCAGCAATGGTATAAGTACCAAAGTGAAAAATAGAAGCCGCCAGCACGGCGTCAGCGCGGCCGGTGGTCAAACCCTGGTACATGTGCTCCAGGTTGCCTACACCGCCGGAGGCGATGACCGGAATGCTCACCGCCTGGCTGACGGCAGCCGTCAGCTCCAGATCGTACCCAGCCAGGGTGCCGTCGCTATCCATACTGGTGAGGAGGACCTCCCCGGCGCCCAGTTCCTCCACCTGGTGCACCCACGCCAGGGCATCCTTACCCGTCGCCTGGCGGCCGCCGTGAGTATAAACCTCCCAGTGACCCGGTCCGGTACGGCGGGCGTCAATGGCCACCACAACGCACTGGCTGCCGAAACGCCGGGCGGCAGTGGCTACCAGGTCGGGGTCCAGGACGGCAGCTGTATTGAGGGATATTTTGTCGGCGCCGGCGGCCAGCATGCGGCGGATATCCTCCACCGTACGCAGGCCGCCTCCCACGGTAAAGGGGATAAAGACCTCCGCAGCGGTGCGCCGGGCGACATCAAGCATGATATCCCGCCCCTCGACTGAAGCTGAGATATCCAGGAAGACCAGTTCGTCAGCGCCGGCGCGGTCGTAGGCGGCTGCCAGTTCCACCGGGTCACCGGCGTCGCGCAGGTTTAAGAAGTTGGTCCCTTTCACCACCCGACCGCGGTCTACGTCCAGGCAGGGGATTATCCGTTTGGTTAGCATACCCTAAAACCTCGCTTTTCTAAGCGGCCGTGCCCGGCACTCAACAAGTAATACAGCGCTTGCGAACTGAAGACGGCGAAACTCACCCGGCGACGGCCAGGGCTTCCTCCAGGGTGAAATTGCCGTTATAGAGGGCGCGGCCCAGGATGGCACCCTCCACCCCTGCCGCTGCCAGCTCCCGCAGGGCACGCAGGTCGTCCAGGCTGCTAATGCCACCGGAGGCGATGATCTTTAAACCGCTCCCCTGCGCCATCGTCCTGGTGGCGGCAATATTGGGCCCCTGCAGGGTGCCATCACGACTGATATCGGTAAATACGGCCCGCCTGATCCCCAGGGCGGCCATACGGCGGGCAAAATCCAGCGCTTCTTCCGCCACCGTCGCCGCCCAGCCTTCTACCGCCACCATCCCCTCACGGCTGTCAATACCCACCACTACCTGTTCGCCCCAGCGTGCCACCGCTTCTGTCACAACCTCCGGATTGGCGATGGCCACCGTCCCCAGGACTACCCGCACCGCCCCGGCAGCAAGCAAATCGGTAAGGCTGGCCAGGGTGCGGATACCCCCGCCCACCTGGACCGGTACGGCAACGGCTTTAATAATGGCTGCAATCACATCCATATTTTGGGGCCGGCCGGCAAAGGCGCCGTCCAGGTCGACGA
>DFYS01000036.1 GCA_002383405.1 Moorella sp. UBA4076 | reverse complement strand
GCCGGCTACCCATCGTCGCCTTGGTGAGCCTTTACCTCACCAACTAGCTAATGGGACGCGGGTTCATCCTTCAGCGGTCGTTTCCTTCCTTTCTTCTCCGGAAGATGCCTCCCAGAGACCGTATCCGGTATTAGCACCAGTTTCCCGGTGTTATCCCGGTCTGAAGGGCAGATTGCCCACGCGTTACTCACCCGTCCGCCGCTAACCTGGAAAGCGAACTCTCCAGATCCGCTCGACTTGCATGTGTTAGGCACGCCGCCAGCGTTNNAGCCAGGATCAAACTCTCCGTAAATATCCTGTCGCTACCTCTTCAGTAGCGCCTTCTTTACGTTGACTTGACCCCTGTCTTCTTACTTACAGGGTCCTTCACTTTGCGTCTGGCTTTGCTCTTACCACTGTTCAGTTTTCAAAGACCTGCCTCGCTTAACGCGACTCTTTTAGTCTATCACTTTTCGTTACCTGGTGTCAAGTAGTTCTTTTTGGGTTTTGGGCCCTTTCGCTTTCTTACTTGCTCCAGGGACGACAGTGCTGCGTCCCCTGTAGGAGCGCAGCTTTGCTAGTTTATCACTTTCCCTTGCTGTCATCAACCGGTAATTTCTACCGGACAGGCATGTCTCCCTCAAGGGAGCATTAATTACTATAGCATGATTTTTACCGGCAGGCAAGGAAGAAGAGACGATTATAGGGCTGCCTGCTTAATGTTTCCTTAACATTACTCCCGTTTTCCTTCCTTTAGCGTCGTTATACCACTGTTTGCTTAGTTCTTCTATCGCGAACCACGCGCTGCCCGCTGGGTTATGTCGTCGTTAAAGCCGGACACCCTGGCCTATAAAGATTTAGCAAACCGTTCGCCTTCCGGGATTATCCCGGTCTCCTTCTACAGCCGGATATTCTTCTCAAGCTGCCTCTTCCTGAAGTGATTGTCTTTGGCGCCGGATATGATTTTCTACCGCAAACAGCAGCAGCGAGTTATCATTACAGCGAATAATTGTCCTGCTGGCCTGCGGGCGGCGCCGGCCCCCCAGAAATGGAGGCCCCCTCCTGTCTTGAAGACGGATATTGGTAAGTTTCATGGAGGAAACTACGCTGTAGTGTTATAGCCCCTCTGTTAATTCTTCCCGCGTCCAGAGATTCATGTCTTCAAACTGACCACAGATGTGGCAGTTATTTATAAACCGCCCCCGAAAAGTGTAGCCTGATTGATAAAGGGCGCTGTTCATGCCTGGCGACAGGGCTCGAGCCAGACTAAAAAAAGTAGTAATCCCTTTTGCCCGCAGCTCTGTCTCCAGAGCCTTAATTAAAATACGCATCAAGCCATGGCCGCGATACTCCGGCCGGGTGGCGCAGTCGCTTATTTCTGCGGCCAGGTTGTCTTTATCCATCACTCCGGAAGCTGCGCTGACCAGGCCATCGCCATTAAAAACAGCCATATAAACTGTATCTGCGGCCATAGACTGGTAAAGATAATCTACTTCTGTCACCGGCGTAGGGTAAGATACAAAAGTAGCGCCATAAAGGCGGGCCAGTTGAGGGGCTTCTTCAGGGAGTACCTTCTTTAAGTAGAACGGCGGGGGTAATTCCGGCACCTCTTGCTGGAGTCTCTTTTTTTCCGTCCGCCAGAGGATTAGTTCTTCCTCAGCCAGCCGGAGCGGGCGACGCCGCTCGGGAGTCATAAAATAGGAGAGCCATAAAGCCGGTTGACCGCGTAGATAACTTGCGAAACGTCCTTCGATAATATAGCCTGCTGCCAGTAAAGGCGGCGCCTCCTCCGGGCGAAGCAGCCAGAGGATCTTGGTCAACCCTTCGCGCCGGGCCAGGTTTTTAATCTCCGCATCTAACACATAGGGCTTATCCCCCTGAGAAGCCGTAACCTTCAAGCGTTTATTGGGGTAATCAAGGTATACCTTAGCCTGGTTGTTGCCGGAGCCTTGCAAAGTGAAAAGGCGTTCAGGCATCGGCGTCGCTCCCCGCATCCAGTTGCTCCGTATACTCCTGCCGCCGCCTTTCGCGGGCATTCCCCCGGGGTATCAGGCTGACATTATCACCCTCGAACAGCTTTTCCAGCCCGATTAACTCCCCGTCATTTTTATCATTTTCTACCTGCTCTCCATCCCCCTTATGCTGTCCATTCCCGTTGGGGTACCGGGGTTGTATATAGGTACAGATGACCCCCTCATAGTTACGCAGGATAACTTTTTCATCGGACTGGGAAATAAGGTACTGGGGCATCACCGGGATCTTGCCGCCGCCGCCCGGAGCGTCGATGACGTAAGTCGGTACGGCCAGGCCCGAAGTATGGCCGCGCAGGCGTTCCATGATCTCTATCCCGGTTGCCACCGAAGTCCGGAAGTGTTCAATTCCCGGCGACAGGTCACACTGGTACATATAATATGGACGTACCCGCATCATGAGGAGTTTATGGTTTAGATCTTTGATGGTATCCGGGCTATCATTCACACCCCGCAGCAGTACTGTCTGGTTCCCCAGGGGGATCCCGGCATCGGCCAGGCGGGTACAGGCGGCCTGTGCTGCCGGAGTAACCTCTTTGGGGTGATTAAAATGGGTATTCAAGTACAGAGGGTGATATTTATGCAGCATCCGGCATAGTTCCGGGGTTATGCGCTGGGGTAATACGACCGGTGTCCTGGTACCCAGACGGATAATTTCAACGTGATCTATTTTCCGTAATTGCTGCAACAAGTATTCCAACCGTTCATCAGCAACGCACAGGCTATCGCCGCCAGAGAGCAGGACATCACGTACCGTAGTTGTCCTGCGGATATACTCCAGCCCGGCTTCAACCTGTTTTAAGGGAAGGTGCCGGTCGTTGGTGCCGGCAAAACGGCGTCGGGTACAATGACGACAGTACATCGAGCACTGGTCGGTTATCAGGAAAAGAACACGGTCGGGGTAACGGTGGGTAATACCTGGCACCGGCGAATCGACTTCTTCATAGAGGGGGTCCTTTGATTCATACTGGCTAATTTGCAGCTCCAGGGAAACGGGAACCGCCTGTTTGCGAACGGGGTCCTCGGGGTCATCCGGATCCATTAAAGCAGCGTAATAGGGCGTAATGGCCATGCGTAAGGTTTCCAGACAGCAGTTAATTCCCTCTTCTTCCTCCGGGGTCAGGTTAATAACCTCTTTCAGCTTTGCTACAGTGGTTATCCTGTTCCTCAATTGCCAGCGCCAATCCTGCCATCGTTCTTCAGTAACATTACGCCACGGAGCAATTTCCCGGTACGATCGCAATAAAAATACCTCCTTTTATTAAAGTTGGCCTGCCTCTGTTTTCTCCCGTTCGCTTATCGGGCACCAGCCCCATGAATGGCTCCTCCGAAATGGGAAGCTGGTAGTTGCGCGCCGCCAGGGGTTTTAAATAAAAAACCCCGGCATCCCCGGGGTCAACATACCAAAATATTTATTGGCAATGCTAAACTGCTGCCCCTTCTTAGCGCGCTTACGAGGTTAGCTGACGGGTTCGGGTGGAAAGGGCTTACCCTACCCGGCACTCATTCCCCCCCGGTATCCTGGGGAGTTTACCGCGTGCCGGGATTAACCCCGGAGAATGGTTCCCCCGCTCCTTTGGCGGAACAAAAGGATTCAGCGCTTACAGGCAAACCTTAAACTTATTATGGATTTGTCTCGTGATTATTATACCATTTATCTGGGAAACAAGCAACCGTTTTAGCGCGAAAACAGAGGAGCCATTCATCAGAGGCCCCAAACCTTAATCTTCCGCGTAACTACCCTGAAAATAGATGTGAGAAGTGAGAGGCGAGATGCGGGAGGCTGGCAGGAACTGGCTAAAGCCAGTTTCTGATTGAAGTCCCACACCCTGCTATTTTCATCCCTCTGCTGGTGCCGC
>DFYS01000172.1:23312-37982 GCA_002383405.1 Moorella sp. UBA4076 | reverse complement strand
ATCAGGAACTGGCGCAGCCAGTTCCAACAAGTCTCCCACCTCTAACTTCTCACTTCTTACCTCTATATCCAGGGCAGTTACTTTAATTTTTCCAGGCGGGGGTTGGGGATAATGCCCGGCAGGCGGCCGCGCTTGGCTACCGGCCGGCCGTCGACCTCCTTCAGGTCCATGGTCATATCAATGGGAGCGGCACCGGAAATATAACTCCCCACGCCAAAGGCGTCGGCGCCTGCGGCGATCAGAGTCTGAATCCGTTCCGGGGTAAGGCCGCCGGAAACAAAAATGCGTACATGCTGGTAGCCGGCGGCATCGAGGCGGTAGCGTACCTCCCGCACCAGTTCGGGTGTCACGCCGCCCCGCTCGCTGGGGGTATCCAGGCGTACCCCGGCCAGAGCCGGCCCCATGGCCGCTGCTACCCGCAGCGCCTCTTCCGCTTCGTCTTTAAAGGTATCGATAAGGATGGTCCGTTTGGCATCGGCGGGCATCAGGCGATCATAGGCCAGGGCGCCCTCGACGGTGTCGCCAATAATGAGGAATACGGCATGGGGTACTGTCCCCTGGGGCTCCTGACCGGCCAGCCTGGCCGCCAGGATACAGCTGGCGCCGCTGGCGCCACCGATAATGGCTGCTCGCTCCATGACCGGGGCGACGGCCGGATGGACATGGCGGGCACCAAAGCAGAAAAAGGGACGCTCCGCGGCTGCTTCCTTGATTTCCCGCGCGGCGGTAGCCCAACCGCTGGAGCTGGCCAGCAACCCCAGGAGGGTAGTCTCAAAGAGGCCGAATTCACTGTAAGGACCGTGGATACGCATGACCACCTCTCTGGCAGCAAAGGTGCTCCCTTCCGGCAGTCCTTCGATGGTCACCTTTCTATCCTGCAACAATGCCAGGACCTCGTCGACACCGCAGATAATACCGGCCCGGCGGGGAAAGACCTCTGCTGTCACCGGGGTGTCCAGCTTGCCCAAATCTTTGAGGATCTCATAAGTGCGGACAAAATAGATGTCGGTAGTCGCCCCGCTGGCGATCTCATCATGCTGGGCGGCAAAAAAAAGCCTGTCCGGTGCTACCTGGATCTGCCGTACCCTGGCCAGAGAATCTACGATCTGCATCACTCTAATATCCGCTCCCTTGAAAATAGATTTTCATCCATCACGGCGCGCTCCGCGCGGGGGAACTCTTCTGAAATAGGGTTCTACCGATTCTGGCGACAAATACCTGCTAGCGGACACCGGGATATAAAACTCGGTAGACGCGATAATTCTTAAGTACCTGGCGGACAAATTCCCTGGTTTCAGGGTAGGGAACCTGAGACAGGCTGCTGCTGCCGTCCCATATCCCCTGCTCCAGCCAGTTATGGACATTCCCCCGGCCGCCGTTATAAGCCGCCAGGGCCGGAATAAGGTCGCCGAACTCCTGGACCAGCTGCGCCAGGTACCAGGTACCCAGGCGCAGGTTGTACTCCGGGCTAAAGAGACTGTCCTCATTGTAGAGCAGGCCGAGACGCCCGGCTGCCAGCCGTGCGGTATCCGGCATAAGCTGCATTAACCCCCGCGCGCCCTGTTCCGACATCGCGCGAGGGTAGAATTTACTCTCGACCCTGGTGATTGCCGCCACCAGCAGGGGATCCAGCCGCTCCTGCCGGGCATAGGTGACGATAGGATCTTTATAAGGTAAGGGGTAAAGCAGCCGCCCGGCACGGGGCAGGAGCCAGGTAAGGAGGGCCAGTAATAGCAGCAACCATAAAAAACACCGCCCTTTTTTCCTCATAGGACACCTCCCGGGTTCAGGTCGCCCTGAACTACGTCAAATCCGGCGCGCCCTGTAATCCTCATTGGGTGCCTCCTGGGGCCCGGCTTTCATCCAGGTGGCCTCTATCCGCGCAGCCGGGAGCGCCCCCTTTCGCTTCTGGTTCCCGCTTGCCGCCCAGGCGGCGCTGCAGCTCCTGCCAGGCCGCCTGGACAGCGGCCCGGGTGGCGTCCAGGTCGCCAGCGGTGGAAAGTACCCTGGTGGCGCGGCGCAGCCGCGCCGTTTCCTCCCCTTGAGCCCGGCAGCGGCTCTCAGCTTCCTGTCGGGAGAGGTTATCCCTGGCCATCAGCCTTTTGAGCCGTACCGGTGCCGGGGCAGTAACCGCCCAGACAGCGTCGACCATCTTCTCCATCCCGGCCTCGAACAAAAGGGGGGCTTCGATGACCACCACCGCCTCGGGATTGGTCCGTTGCAGCCCGGCCAGGAGCTCCTGCACCCGCTCCTGAATGCGGGGGTGGGTAATGGCATTCAGAAGTTCCCTGGCGGTTGGGTCATTAAAGATAATCCGAGCGAGGGCCGGCCTGTCCAGCTGGCCGCCGGGCTGAAGGACCAGCGGGCCGAAGGCGGCCACTATCTCCTGGTAGGCAGGCCGGCCCGGGACTACCACCTCCCTGGCCACCCGGTCAGTATCGATGATGACTGCTCCCAGCTCTTTTAAGATGGCGGCCACGGTGCTCTTGCCACAGGCAATCCCGCCGGTAAGACCGATAATGAACATCCGATTACCACTCCTATAATCGCCAGAGGCCGATGGCGATTAGTATCAAACCCGGGATGGCCGCTCCCCGCCAGCCCAGATTATCCCTTCGCCAGTAGCTCTTAAGGAATATACCCGCCCGTACCAGGAGCAACTGGCACAGACCGATATACATAAACATGGCAGATTATCCCATCTTTACCCCGTCATTTTTCCTAACAATATACGCAGCGCGGTGGTATCCGTGCCTGTCATGTTCCGGCTGAAGTTCCTGCCGCCCTATACCTGGCAGCGGGGGCAAAAGTGGGTGCTGCGGCCGCCGAGGCGCACCCGCACCAGTATTTGGCTGCAGCGGGGGCAGGGCCGGCCGGTGCGGCTGTAAACCTGGAGGTGGTCCTGGTTGCTCCCCTGGCGGCCGCTGCCGTCGACATAATCTCTGATGGAAGTACCATGGTTGGCAATCCCTTGCTCCAGAACAGCTTGTATCGCCCCCCGCAGGCATGCCACCTCTTCTTGATTCAGGGAGGCTGCCGGCCGGCGGGGGTCGAGGCCGGCGACAAAGAGTATCTCATCGGCGTAGATATTGCCGATCCCGGCCAGGAGGCGCTGGTCCAGAAGGACCTGTTTGACGGGGCGGCGGCGGCCGGCGCAGATGGCGGCCAGGGTGGCGCTATTAAAGGCCGGGTCCAGCGGTTCCGGCCCCAGTTCCTTTAACCCGGTCTTGAACACTACTTCGTCTTTCCGGGCAAGATAGAGGCGGCCAAAGCGGCGGCTGTCCACCCAGCGCAGGGTGAGATCCCCGGGCAGGTACCAAACTATATGGGTATGAGGCGGCAGGGGGTCAACTGACGCTGCCAGGACCAAGCGCCCGGTCATCCGCAAATGGGCTGCCAGGCCATAGTCGTCGTCAAGATTAAAGAGGAGGTATTTGCCGCGGCGTTCCAGACCGGTTATCCTTTTCCCCGCCAGTATCCGGGCGAAGCTATCGGCGTCGGGAATCGCAATAACGCCGGGGTGATGGACCTCCACCCCGGCGATAGTGCGTCCCTGGAGATGGGGGGCAAGGGTACGTTTAATGGTCTCTACCTCCGGTAGTTCGGGCATCGCATCTCACTTCTCACTTCTCACTTCTCATATCGTACCAGTTGGGGCCGTATTTGAGGTCCACCTGCAAAGGCACCTGCAGCTCCAGGGTCTGCTCCATACCCTCTTTGACCAGGTCGGCTACGGGCAGTAATTCTTCCGCGAGGATATCAAAAATCAACTCGTCGTGAACCTGGAGGACCATCCAGGCCTGCGGGTACTGCTCCGCCAGCAGGTGAAAAATCTTGACCATGGCGATCTTGATAATATCGGCAGCGCTGCCCTGGATGGGGGTATTCATCGCCGCCCGCTCGCCAAAGCTGCGGACCGTATGATTGCTGCTGAAGAGATCCGGCAGGTAGCGGCGCCGGCCCAGGAGGGTGGTCACATAACCATCCTGCCGCGCCCGCGCCACTACCTCTTCCATATAGGTCCTGACGCCCGGGTAACGCTGGAAATAGCGCTCAATATATTCGTGGGCTTCACTGCGGCTGATCCCCAGGTCGCGGCTGAGGCCGAAATCGCTGATACCGTAGACAATACCGAAATTAACCGCCTTGGCGCTGCGGCGCATGGCCGGGGTCACTGCCTCCAGGGGGACGCCGAAGACCTCGGCCGCCGTACGGGCATGGATGTCTTCACCGTTGCGGAAGGCGGCAATCATGCCGGTATCACCAGAAATATGGGCGAGGACGCGGAGTTCGATCTGGGAGTAGTCGGCAGCCAGGAGGAGGCGGCCGGGAGCATGGGGTACAAAAGCCCGGCGCAGGCGCCGGCCCATTTCCAGGCGTACCGGGATATTCTGCAGGTTGGGTTCGCTGCTGGAAAGGCGGCCGGTAGCCGTCACTGTCTGGTTAAAACTGGTATGCAAGCTGCCCGTGCGGGGGTCGACCAGGGGCCTGAGGCCGTCCACATAGGTGGATTTCAGCTTGGTCAGCTGCCGGTATTCCACCAGTTTGGCGGCAATGGGGTGCTGCGCCGCCAGCTCTTCCAGCACGGCGGCATCGGTGGAAAAGCCGGTCTTGGTCCGTTTCCCCGGCGGCAGGCCCAGTTTCGTAAAGAGGATGTGCCCCAGCTGCTGGGAGGAGTTGATGTTAAACTCCTCGCCGGCCAGGTCGTAGATTGCCGCCGTCAGGGCGGCAATATTGCCTTCCAGCTCGGCGCCCATAAGCTCCAGGGTCTCCAGATCCACGGCCACGCCGTAGACCTCCATTTCGCCCAGGATGCGGGTCAAGGGGAGCTCTACCCGCCGGTAAAGCTCGCTCATACCGGCCACCTGCAGTTTGGTTGCCAGCTCCCGGTGCAAAAGCCTGGTGGCCACCGCCCGCCGGGCTGCAGTCAATAGCAGCGATTCATCGTCTACCAGGGCCAGGTCCAGATGTTCCAGACAGAGTTCCGCTAAATCGTAGCGGGAGGCGGTGGGGTTGAGGAGGTAGCCGGCGACCATAGTGTCTCCCCCGGGGTTGGCGATAGTCGCCCCGGCTCTCTGGAGCCAGGCCAGGGCCGCCTTGGCGTCATGAAAGAGCGGCCCCGCCGCCAGCAGGGGTTCGAGGGCGCCGGCCAGACCGGCCGCCGGGACCCCGGCCGTACCCAGGACGGCCGCCCCGTCTTCCCAGGCCAGTCCCGCGGCTAAAGCCGCGGCATCCAGGTAGTTAGTATTATTGAAGGCCATCGCCAGGGCGACTTCCTGTTCCCCGACCAGGCGCCCGGCCAGGGCTGTCAGTTCTTCCAAACTGCCCAGGGTAAGGGGTTCAGGTATGGTCAGGGTTTTAACAGCGGCGGCGGGCGTTGCTGCCGTCCCCTCGCCAGCCATGGCCTTGAGGACGTCCTTGACCAGGCTGTTGAATTCCAGCTCTTTATACAGGGCCAGGATGGCTTCATAGTCCGGCTTCCCCCGGCGGCAGGCCTGGAGATCGAGGTCCGCCGGCGCATCGCAGCGTATAGCAGCCAGTTTTCTGGCCAGACGGGCCTGGTCAGCATAAAGAACCAGGTTGGCCGCCACTTTGCGCCCTTTGACCTCGCCGGCGCGGGCGAGGACACCCTCCAGATCGCCGTACTGGCGGACCAGCTGCACAGCCGTCTTCTCCCCCACTCCGGGTACGCCGGGAATATTATCAGATTTATCGCCCATCAGGGCTTTGACGTCAATGAGCTGGGCGGGTTGCAGGCCATAGGTCCTGATAAGGGCTTCCCGATCCAGTATATCCACCTGGGAAAGACCGCGCCGCATCAAGAGGACTTTAACATCCTCATTGACCAGCTGCAGGACATCGCGATCGCCGCTGAGGATTAAAACCTCTACCCCGGCCTCCTGCCCCCGGCAGCTGAGGGTGCCGATGAGGTCGTCAGCCTCAAAACCCTCCACCTCGCAACCGGGCAGCTGCCAGGCGTCCAGAAGGCGTTTAACCAGTGCGAACTGCGGCCGCAGTTCCGGGTCGGTCTCCGGCCGCGTCCCTTTATATTCTTCGTACAGACCGTGGCGAAAGGTCACCTTGCTGTGATCAAAGGCGACAACAACATAAGCAGGGTCTACCAGTTGCAGCGCCTTTTGCAGCATGGTAGCAAAACCGTACACGGCGTTGGTCTGGACGCCCGCCGTCGTCTTTAGGGGCGGCAGGGCGTGGAAGGCACGGTGAATTACGCTGTTCCCGTCCACCAGAAGCAGTCTGTCTTTGTTGGCCGGCATATATCAACCTTCTTCTTTTAAAACGCTGCCTATATTTTATCTTTTTCCGGCGCCGAACGCAATTGTTTTCCCCACCCAGCAGTGCAGACGCACAAATTAAAAAAATCCTCGCACCCTGATAGGGTTGCGAATGGAAAGATGGTGGGCAAAAAGGGTACGACAAAGCAAGCCACCCTCTAAGGTGAGGGTGGCTTCTGGGCAGTATCCTCTGCCAGCGGGGGTGCAGGTGTTGCTCCCTGGGCCTATTGCAGCGGCAGGTCGCTGCATTCCGGGGCGTTTATCGCGCTCTGGTCTTCATTAACTGTCGCTCCCGGCGGTGGTGTTACTAACGCCGGCATTACTGCCGGGGACAGCTTGGGCGCCGGTACTTTGAGGTCTTTGTATACCTCCCCCGGGACTGTTCCCTTCTGGTCATCAGGATCACCGCCATTGCCATTTTCACAATCCGGTGGAACTTTATCCTCATTTCCCCCGGGGCAGCCGCCGCCCCTGCCCGGCAGCTGGTCGCAGTCCCGGCCTTCAGGCGGGGGACTCCCCGTTGCCGGTTCTTCTCCTGTAATACCAGGGGCTTCGTTAACAGCCGGGTCCTGTTTCTGGCCCCGGAAACCGTTATTACCCGCCGGGGGGTCCGGGCTCCTTTCGCGGCCGTTTGTCACCGGTTGCTGCGGCGGCGATTTGGTGCTTTTCTGCTCCTGCCGGGGAGGTGACGCCGGCAGGGAGAGCGGTGCCGCTTCCTGCTGGGGCTCAGTAGCAATGCTCTGCTGGTCAAAGGCTTCCCGTGCGTAGCTTTCGGCAGATGCCGCCGGGTCCGGAGCTGCCGGTGCCGGCAGGGCTTGATCCTGTATATTTAGTTCCTGCTTGAGTGCTCGTTGCTGCCGGTCCAGGAGGATGGCGGGGAAATGGAAATAATCGGCATAAGCAGTAAGGGCTACCGCCACCATAACGGCTGCCGCCGCCGCCAGGGATAACCAGCCCTTCGGCAGCTGCCGGTACCAGGGCCGGCAGGCCGCCTCCAGCCGCGAATGCAGGCGCGCTGCAAAGCCGGCCGGCAGCTCCAGTTCCGCTTCCGACCAGGTCTGGAGCAGGGTCACAGTCCGGCGCAGGGCTTCCAATTCCTCCTGACAGGACGAGCACTGCTGCAGGTGGTTTTCCAGGCTGCGTTGCTGGTCAGCCGGTAAAACACCGTCCAGGTACGGCGACAGGAGTTCCCGATACTGATTGCACTTCATTGCCCCTCACCCCCTTTGTTTATATAGACGTTTTTGAGCGTCAAATGTTCCCGCTCCCGGATTAAATGCCGGCGTAAAAACTGTCGTGCCCGGCTCAGGCGGGATTTAACCGTGCCGATGGAACAACCCAGGCTGGTGGCTATCTCCTCGTAGCTGAAGCCCTGCAGGTCCCTCATGATGACCACCAGCCGGTATTCCGGGGTGAGGGCCTGGATCAATTGATGGATATGGTCCTCGCCTTCCCTGGCCAGAAAGACCTCTTCCGGTGAGGTGACTTCCTCTTCGGCGGCCAATTCCCAGGGCGCTCCTTCGATCTCCCGCAGGCTGTCCAGAGAAAGGGTGGGCCGCCGGCTCATACGCCGCAGGGCATCGCGGCAGATATTGGCGATAATATGTTGCAGCCAGGTTTTAAAGGAACACTGGCCGCGGAAGCCGGGCAGGTTCTTGAAAGCGCGCACCAGGGCCTCCTGGGCGGCATCGCCGGCATCCTCCGGGTTGCCCAGGAAACGGAAAGCAATGGTATAAAGCATCTTCTGGTAGCGCTCCACCAGGATGGTAAAGGCCTCCATATCGCCCTTCTGGCTGCGGGCCAGTAATTCCTCGTCCGGAATCAAAGCCGCCAACCACCTTCCAGTTCCTTTACTAATTCGCCATCGCTAGCGTATCTCCTTTCGGGTCTTGCCAGAAGATGCGGTCTATGTTAAAATGATTTAGCAATGCGCCGAAGTGGTGGAACTGGCAGACGCGCTGGACTCAAAATCCAGTGGCCGCAAGGCCGTGCGGGTTCGACCCCCGCCTTCGGCACCAGTGTTTTAAAGGGCTTTGCCGGTTTGTCCCCCGCAAACAAACCGCAAGCATCACGTTTCTATGGCCTGGCTGGCCTCTGTCAGAGGCTGGTTTTCTTTTTGGTTACTGTTGCTGGACCCTATTGCCCTTTTGGCGCTGCCTGTTTTGTAACTGCTCAGCCCGGCCGCCAGACAGCCTGATAGTAATAGACGGGAAAGCCGGTACGATGGCTGGCGAGGCCCGTGCCCTGACTGCAAGTAGCGCGTAGAGCGGCTTAGACGGCGGTGGCCTGAAGAGTTACGGATCATTAAAGGGCTTCCTTTACGGGAAGCCCTTTCGCTACCTGTTTTACTGTTTGCATCCTTCCGCTGTTGCTGCCGGGGCAACATCGACGTCTATCCTGGTGTTAATAAACGGCAACAGCGCCGGGCCGGCCCGCCGGGTATACCAGCGAGGCGCCGTCAATACTCGCATCCGTCCTTCATCTGCGGGCCATGGCGGCGACAATGTCGGCCCGGCTGATGATCCCCACCAGGCGGCCGTTGCTGCAGACCGGCACCCTTTTGATCCCTTTTTCGTGCAGGACGGCGGCTACCTTCTCCACCGGTTCTTCGGCGTCGACACCGATGACCTCCGGGCTCATAATGTCCCCTACCCGGTGGCCGTTGGTCATCGCCAGCAGGTCTGCTTCGCTGACGATGCCCACCACCTGGTCGTCTTCACAGACCGGTACGCCGCTGATGTGATGCTCGGCCAGCAACCTGGTCAATTCATAGATCCTGGCCGTCGGGGCAATAGTAATCACGTTGGTGGTCATGATATCCCTGGCCAGCAAAACAGTGACCCCCTTTCCTTTTTTTAAAATCCTTCAGCCCCACAAAATCAGACCGCTCTGGTAGGGATGAACCTGCTCTTCATGGTGCGGCAGTACGCGCAGGTTGTAACCCTGACGTCCCCCCAGGCGGCAGGTGATGGTGCCGCTGTACAGATACCTGCCGCCACCCTGGTCCTGGTACTCGCTTAAGGTTGCCCTCTCCCCGGCCACAATTTCCCCGCCGGCATTCACCGCGCCGTAATAGAGTTCAACCGTCACATCACCTGGCTGCAGCGAGCTTAGAAAAACCTGTGCCCGGACCTTGAGGCGGTCGCCCACGGCCATCTCGCCCTGCCGGTCATCCTCCACCCCTTCAATCCTCACGGCCGGCCAGCCGCTCCGGATGCGGCTGCGCCAGCCGGCCAGCTCCTTAAGTTGCTCCTGGTTCCCGGCCAGCAGGCGCTGATAAGACCTGGCTGCCGGCCCGTAAAAGCGCTGGCTGTATTCCATCACCATGCGCTGGGTACTGAATACCGGCGCGTAGGCCTGGATGGACCTTTTCATCATCTCCACCCACCCCGCCGGCAATCCGCCGGCGTCACGCTCATAAAAGAGGGGTATAATCTCCTGCTCGAGCAGGTTATAAAGCGCCTCGCCCTCGACGGCGTCCTGATAGTCAACGTTCTCATAAACCGCACCGGAACCGATCGCCCAGCCGGCAGCAGGGGTCCAGGCTTCGGCCCACCATCCATCCAGGGTGCTGGCATGGAGAGCCCCGTTTAAAACCGCCTTCATGCCGCTGGTGCTGCTGGCCTCCAGGGGCCGTCGCGGGTTACCCAGCCAGACGTCGACCCCCTGGACCAGGTGGCGGGCGATCTCCAGGTCGTAATCCTCCAGGAAGATCAGGCGGCCGCGGCCGGCTTCCCCTCTGGCAAAGGAGGCGATCTCCTGGATGAGCTGTTTGCCCTGTTCATCGCGGGGGTGGGCCTTACCGGCGTAGATAATCTGGACCGGGCGCCGCGGGTCCGTCAGGAGCCGGCGCAATCGTTCCGCATCCTTGAGGAGCAGGGTCGGCCGTTTATAGGCGGCAAAGCGGCGGGCAAAACCGATGGTCAATACCCCGGGGTCCAGCATCCCGGCCTGGGCGGCAATCTCCCGCGGGCCGGCCCCCCATTGGCGCAGCTGGTCTGCCAGCTGCCCCCGGGCAAAAGCCAGCAGCTCCTGCTGCTGTTCTTCATGCGCCTGCCACAGCTCTCGCGCCGGTATCCCTTTCACCCCGGCCCAGTTATCCGCTGCCGCTGGATTCTCCCGCCAGGCCCTTCCCAGGTAGCGGTCGTAGAGGGCGGCCATTTTCGCCCCTACCCAGGAGGTGGTATGGACGCCGTTGGTAATGGCGGCGACAGGAATTTCGTCCAGCGGTACCTCCGGCCAGACCGCCTGCCACATGCGGCGTGCTGTCCAGCCGTGCAGCTGGCTGACACCGTTGGCGTGGGCCGCCAGGTGCAGGGCGAGGACGGCCATGTTGAAGGGTTCCTGCTGGTTATTGGCATCCTGGCGCCCCAGGGCCAGGAATTCCTGGCGGGACAGGCCCAGGGACTGGTAATAGGCGGTAAAATACTTATCTATAAGATAAAGAGGGAAGACATCGATACCGGCTGCTACCGGGGTGTGGGTGGTAAAAATGTTGCTGGCGGTGGCCAGCTCCCGCGCTGCCGCCAGGTCGAGGCCGTACCGTTGCTGCAGCTGCCGCATCCGCTCCAGGCCCAGGAAAGCCGAATGACCCTCATTGAGGTGAAAGATGGCGGCGTTAATTTTGCACGCGGCCAGGGCGCGCACCCCGCCGATGCCCAGCAGGATCTCCTGCTGAATGCGTTTTTCCAGGTCACCGCCGTAAAGACGGTCGGTTATCAGGCGGTCCGCGCCGCGGTTGCCGGGGCAATCGCTATCCAGTAAGTAAAGGTTAAGGCGCCCCACCCGCGCCCGCCACACCTGTATTTGCACCAGACGGTCCGGGTCCGGGAATTCCACCGCTACGGTCAGCGGTGAACCGCCGGCCTGTAATTGCAGTTCCAGGGGCAGGTGGTAGAAATCGTTATACGGATAGACCTCCTCTTGCCGGCCCTGGCGGTCGAGGTGCTGGTGGAAGTAACCCTCGCGGTAGAGGATACCCACCCCTACCAGAGGCAGGCCCAGGTCGCTGGCTGACTTCAAGTGGTCGCCGGCCAGGAAACCCAGACCGCCGGCATAGATGGGCAGGGCCTCGCTGAGGCCGAACTCTGCAGAAAAATAGGCAATCACCTGGTCGTCCCCCAGCCCGGGGATGCTGCCGCCGTTTAAAGGGGTCTCCAGGCCGGCGCGGTATTGCTGCCATACCTGTTCCAGCCGGGCGATATAAATAGTGTCGGCAGCGGCAGCCTGGAGCCTGGCTTCCGGTAACAGCCGCAGCAAAAGAACGGGGTTATGGCCGGCCTTTTCCCAGAGCTCGGGGTCCAGGTCACGGAAAAGGGCTGCTGTTTCCGGATAGCGCGGCCAGTAAAGGTCGGTGGCCAGTTCCCGCAGCGGGAGGAGTTTTTCCGGTAAAACGGGACGGACGAAAAATATATGCGGTGAAGGCATCTTCTTCTCTCCTGTCTATTATTTGCGATGGGGGAGGGGAGATGGGGGAGGGGCTGGTTTTAACCGGCTTTCCGCCGCCCGCCTCCCATTTCCGGTTTCTCATTGCGCAGCATATCCTGGTAGAGCGCCCGGGTTTGCCGCGCCACAGCCTCCCAGGTATAATCCCGGTAAACGCGGGCGCGAGCGTTACTTCCCATCGCGGCGGCCAGGTCGGGGTTCTGGAAAATGGTCACCAGGCAGCGCTCCAGGCCGGCGACATCGCCAGGGTTAAAGGCCAGGCCGGTTTGGTTATCTTCCACCACCTCAGCCAGGCCGCCCGTCCGGGACACAATCACCGGCACCCCGGCGGCCATGGCTTCCAGGGCGACAATACCGAAGGGTTCATAAAGGCTGGGGAAAACGGCCACCCGCGCCCGGGCCAGGAGCTGGTTGCGGGCCTCCTCGGAAACAAAACCGGTAAACTCGACCCGGCCGGCCAGGCCCAGACTGGCAGCCAGGGCTTGCAGCTCCCCGGCATAGGGCCCGGCCCCGGCGACCACCAACCTGGCTGCCGGGTACAGGTGCTGCAGCCGGTTCAGCGCCGCCAGGAGGACCTGGACGCCCTTCTCCACCACCAGGCGGCCGACAAAGAGGATGGTCTGGCTGTCCCGCGCCGGGGAAACCGGTGGTACGGGCCGGACGCCGTTAGGAATCACCACGATGTTCGCTCGCGGCCGGAAGAGACGCCGGATTTCTTCTTCCATGTAGCGGCTGCAGCAGATTAACTGATCGGCCCCGTTTACCAAACCCGCTTCAATATGATTAATAGCCTGCTGCACCTGGTTGTAGAGGCCGTGGTTACGGCCGGCTTCGGTAGCGTGGATGGTGGCTGCCAGGGGCGCCGCCACCGCATCCTGGAGTTCGCGGGCGGCATAGGCGACCAGCCAGTCGTGGGCGTGCAGCAGCCACCGCCGCCCGGGATAAGCGGCCAGCACCTCCCGGCCGGCATCTACCAGGGCCAGGTTTAACTGCAGCACCCAGGAGAGGAAATCGATCTCCGTCCCCGGTTGCTGGTAGGTCGGCACGTAATGGAGGTATACACCCTCCTGCATGGTTGTCAAGCCCCGGCCCTCCGGAGCCCGGGTCAGGACGTGCACCTCCATCCCCTGACGGACCAGGGCCTGACTTAAATCGCGAACGTGGATGCCCAAGCCGCCGACATGGTGGGGCGGAAACTCCCAACTGAGCATCAGGATGGCCGGCCCGCTTTTATTATGAACCGCAGGCCGGCCGGTTACTCCCGGCGCCGCCGGCCGGTAAAGACGGAAATCCAGGCGGGGGAAAATATTATCCTCCGCCTCCAGGCGCGCCAGCAAATCCTCGTCCAGACAGTTGTGTTCATAATCATGGTATAACTTGAAACAGGCCTCCATGTGTTCCCGCAGGCGGCGCTCGGCATAGCCCACCGTCGTCCCGGTAGTGAGGATAAAGGGCCAGTCACTGCTCTGCGCCAGGAGCAATTCCCGCGCTGCCTGGTTTAAAGCGCGCTCCGGAAGGGAACCGGGCGGGGGGTCGGGGGCGGCAGCCGCCAGTTTGAGCATCGTTTTCTCGGCCCGGTGGAGGTAGGGGTAAAGCCAGTCGTTGGCCGGGTTCAACCAGACGCGGTTGTATCCCCCTTCCCCCCAGCTGGAAGGACCCATGGTGACCTCCTGGCGGGGTGGGTACGCCTCCAGGTAAGCCGCCGGTGTAGTCAGCCTGACCTGACTTGCGGCCGCCAGGCGCAGCACCTCAGCCAGCCAGTCCGGTCCTTCAAACCACCAGTGACCAAAGAGCTCGGCGTCGTAAGGCGCGACCACAATTGGTTTATCCGGAGTCTTATCGGTCCAATAGGCCAGCTGTTTTTCCCGGTTGGCGATAAAGTCGCGGGCGTGTTGCCGCGCCTTTTCCCTGGCGGCGCGGTAGTCATAGGGCTCTTTAGCCTCGGTTTTGCCGGTAATGCGGTAATACTTAAACCCGGTATCGCCCCGGATACCACCTACCAGATAGGGCGCCAGATAATTTTCGTCGAGGTCATAACCGATATCGCGGTAGAACTCACGGTACGCCGCATCGCCCGGATAACCCTCAGCCCGGCTCCACACCTGGTGCGAGGTCTCCCAGTCGCGGCCGAAAACCGCTACGCCCCCCACCTTTAGCGGCGCATAGACAGCCGTAGTTACCGCCGGGGTGGCATTTAACATGCCATGGCTGGCGACCAGGAAATATTTAATCCCTTCGCTCCGGAGAATTTTTTCCATCCCGGGGGCATAACTACATTCCGGCAGCCAGAGGCCGTCCGGGGTAAAACCCATCGCCGTACCGAAAAGATCCAGCCCCGCCCGTACCTGGGCGCGCCGGGCGGTATCAGTCAGCATTAACGGCAGGTAGCCATGGGTGGCGGCGGTAGTTATCAATTCCAGGTGACCCTGTTCCCGCAGCCGCTTTAAAGGCGCCAGCACGTCCCCCTGGTAGCTCTCCCGAAAGGCGCGGTCAATCGTTGCCAGACGCTGGCGGTAGAATTCCGCCAGGGGATTAAAAACCGCATCCGCCCCGGTCCGCTCCACTTCCCGAGCAGCCAGCTCTTGCTGGTTATCGAGATAACGACCGTAACGCTCCCCCAGGGCCGGGTCGAGCAGCATGCTGATGAGGGTAGGCGATAGGGATAGCGTCAGGCGGAAGTCCAGCCCCGCGCCGGCCAGCTCCTCCCAGCTCAAGATGAGGGGCAGGTAGGACTCCGTCAGCGCTTCAAAGAGCCATTTTTCTTCCAGGCTGATATGGGGCTCCCGGTTATGGACAAAGGGCAAATGGGCATGGAGCACCAGCGCCAGGTAACCGCGGCCAACTCCCGATTGGGCAGCCATCAACGTCATCCTCCAAGAAGTGGTTTCATTGTAACTACCATGAAAGTAGCGTTCCGCCTGCGCTACTGTAC
>DFYS01000172.1:7014-23258 GCA_002383405.1 Moorella sp. UBA4076 | reverse complement strand
CAGGCGGCGTGGTGGTCTGCTCAGGTCTACTGTCCGCCAGAGACGTAAGCAGTAAAGTGACAATGCAGCAGGTCTCTATTTCAGGACCAGTTAAAGTTGCTGCTCGGTTGCGGACCTGGCGGGGGGATTGTCCAATCCGGTGCCAGTTCTGCCGGTGGAAGTCGCCGGATACCGGCAGGTTCCACCGGCTGGCCGGGCTGGATCCGGAAAGCCGGGGTGCGGGAAAAGAGGACGAATTCTTCTTCCGGGCTGCGCGCTCCCAGCTCCACCTGATAGACGGCGTGGGGGTCGAGGTTATAAAAATAACGCCCTCCAGGCTCCAGTCCTGCCAAGGGCAATTGCTGCTCTGTACCGAAACCGTCCTGGCGGCAAAGGCGCAGAATTAACTGCATCCGCGGCTGTACATGCTGGTAAAAATCCGCCAGGGTCTGCATCCTGGCCGGCGTAAAGTCCCAGTAAACGAAAATGGTATGTAAATCCTGGGGCAGGTAGATCAGAACGTTTTGATGGTAGCCATACTTCCATTCAGGCACCGTTTTCCCCTCCTTAATACAGTCTTAATATTCGCAACATATCTTTAACAATAATTATAATCATTAACTAAGAAAACAGTATCATATCCTCTAATAGCAGTCAAAGTTCCTGTAGCCTTGCTTTTTGCTAAATCTTGGGCCATAATAGGTTTTGCGGGTTTATCCTCCTGCTTGCAGGGTATTTACAACTTTTAAGGCCCGCCCTTCGGAAGGGGATATGGAAAGCTCGCCCAGCACTCACCCCTGGCTTAATCACTTCCCAACAGGTCTATCGCCAATGCCGGGTTACATATAAACAGGCCTTGCATTGCCTGGTTTTATTACTGGACAGATTGAAGCCTGCTTACCCTTCATTTGTTTCCCGGGTTAGTGATGTACCCCTGTCATGACCGGGCTTCTCCAACCAAACCCACGCTTATTCTATGATACCCCCGGCCCCGGCAGAACTGCCACCTCCAAAAAGGCCAGGCCAATGGCAACGTGGCAGACTTCAATCAGGAACCGGCGCAGCCGGTTCCGACTACCCTCTTGCTTCCTGCCTCTTGCCTCCTGCCTCTATTTTCAAGGGGTTTTTACAGGGGAAACATATATGAGGAGGTTTCGCTCATGCTACATCACCCCGCAAGCATGCGTTTTCGCCAGCCTTCAGGGGCCGGCCAGCTCCTGCTGCGTTTGAAGAGCCGCCACCCGGAACCGCATCTCTGCCAGGTAATTTACGAAGACGGCGGTCTGCAAACAGCGCCCATGTATATTTGTGCCCGCAGCCGCCACTACCTTTATTACCAGGCGGAAATTGAGTTAACCAGGCCCTGGGAGTGCCGCTATTTTTTTCGCTGCCAGGTGGCAGGCCGCGAGCCGGAGTACCTTTTTGCCGGCGGTAACGGCCGCCTGGGCCGGCCCTTCCTTTACCGCTGGACCGAGGCCGATATCGTCACCGTGCCGGAATGGATCTACGATGCTGTCTCCTACCAGATTTTTCCGGACCGGTTTTACAATGGTAACCCGGCTAACGACCCTCCGGGGGCTGAAACCTGGGGGTCCGCCCCCACCAGGAATAACTTCTTCGGTGGCGACCTGGAGGGTATCCAGGCTAAAATACCCTATTTGCAGTTTCTGGGGGTCAATGCCCTCTGGCTCAACCCCATCTTCGCTGCCCCTTCCAATCACCGTTATAACACCAGCGACTACCTGGCCGTCGACCCGGCGCTGGGGGATACGGACACCCTGCGCCGCCTGGTGGCATCCCTCCACGCTGCAGGCATGCACATCATCCTGGACGGGGTCTTCAACCATACGGGTACCGATTTCTTTGCTTTCCAGGATGTCCTGGCCCGCGGTGCTGCTTCTCCTTATAAAGACTGGTATTATTTCGCCGGCTTTCCGGTGGTCAGCGAACCGCGGCCCAATTACGCCTGCTGGTGGGATATCCCCAGCCTGCCGAAACTTAAAGCTTCTAATCCCGAGGTACGGGACTACCTGCTCCATGTCGCTGCCTACTGGCTGCGCGAGGCCGGTACCGACGGCTGGCGCCTGGATGTGCCCAATGAAATCGAACCACCTTTCTGGCAGGAATTTTCCCGCCAGGTCAGGGAAACCAACCCGCAGGCCTACATTGTCGGCGAGATCTGGCGCGATGCCCGTTTCTGGCTGCAAAACCGCTACTTTGACGGCGTGATGAACTACCTCTTTCGCGACCTGGTCCTTGATTTTTTTGCCCGGCGGCGCTTTCCTGTATCGACTCTGGATATACTCCTGGGCCAGCTTCGCCTGCGCTATCCGGAGGCGGCCAACTTTGCTATGTTAAACCTGCTGGGCAGTCACGATACGGCGCGGGTCATCACCGCTTTCCAGGAAGGCCTGGCCGGCGTTCCCGGCCACTCCGGCAGTTACGCCGAGGCGGTGACCCACCTGCGGCCGGCTTTGATCCTGCAGTTTACCTACCCCGGCGCTCCCCTGATTTATTACGGCGATGAGGTGGGCCTCACCGGCGGCCCCGACCCCGACTGCCGCCGTACCATGCCCTGGGATCCCCCCTCCTGGGATCAGAACCTCCTGGCTTTCTACCGGCGTCTCATCGCCCTGCGGCAGCGTTTGCTACCTTTAAGGCGCGGCTACTTCGAACCCCTGTTCACTGACGACCAGGCCGGGGTTTATGCCTACGCCCGGCGCCGGGCCGGGGAAAGGGTAATCGTAATCATCAATACCAGCGACCAGCCGCAAACCGTCACCCTGGCTGCAGGCCAGCCGGCCATTACCGATGGTTCTTTCTGGGAAGACGGTTTGAGCAACCGCCATTTCGAGGTCCGGGAAGGCCGGCTCAGCCTGCCCCTGGAAGCCAACGCCGGGGCTGTTCTTTACCGTATATAGCTATACCAGGCCGCGCGTAACTGCTCAGGCCAGCATTATTCTAAAAGCCACCCTGGCGCTACCTGCCGCCAGGGCAGCGATGTTGATGCCGGCAAAACCGGCCACCACCGCCGCCAGCACCCGGCGGCCGGCAGTCCCCCCGGACCCGCCGGCCAGCAACCGATATATGTAATAACTGATAAAGGGCTGGATAAAGGCGATATTAAAGGCGTTGGCGCCAAAGGCCAGGATGCCGCCGGGATTTTATCTTGAAAACCTGTCCAGCCATCTTTTTTGCATCTGCAAGCTATGTTATACTTAGCTGAGAGGAAAACTTTAGCAGGGAGGGAATAATATTGGCTCCCGAGGATTCCGCGCAGACTACCCAGATGCTGACTGAACTTATCCGTATTGTCGGCAACACCAATTCTATGGTGGCCGGATTAGTCGCTGATGTCGAAGTACTGAAGACTGATGTCGCCCAGCTGAAGAATGATGTCGCCCAGTTAAAGACTGATGTCACCCAGTTAAAAACCGACGTTACCGATCTGAAGGATAGAGTATCAAGTCTGGAAAAACAGTTCGTATCTTTCCGGGATGAGGTTGAACAACGTTTCGATGACCTTGAAGACGATATCAGCTATGTTATAGGCAAAGTTGCCCGTCAGGAAGCCCGGATCCTGGAACTGAGGGCCCTTCGAAGGGCAGCCAATCAATAATATTAACGATAAGCCACTGTCCCTTAAGGTCAGTGGCTTTCTTTGCGCTCTTCCTAACCCGGCATAGCCGGAACCAAACTTTGTCACGCCATTTTCTTTCCACTTTGCGCAGATCATTGGAACTAAGGGACTAACCTTACCTTTGAACATCAGCAGCGGCCAAAACTATTAGATAGTCCGCAAAATACCATGGTGATCTGCCATTATGCGGTATCCGCTTTAATATCCTATTTGCCAGGGGATGCCGCCCTTTATGGGACTGGCTGCCTTGCATCGTCTTCCTGGAACGATCTGCCAGGGCCAGGGTTGCCGCATGTGATGTGCATATCCCGGCCGGATTCCTGCGTCCGGAAGAACGTAAAACCACCAACAGGGGGCCATCACAGTCAGCGGCAGGGATTCCATCTTTTCCCACTGCTGATCCCATACCTGTCACGGCAGCCAAATTTTTGAGCTGCGGGGGTTCAATCGTTTCCCCCCTGCCGGCCGTGACGCCGACAATGGCCCCGTCCCGGTCCCGGCAGCACCTCCAGGATCTCGGTGCCACCGCAGCTGGGGCAGGTTGCATCGGTTGCCGGGTCCGGTTCCCATTCGTGGCCGCACTCCTCACAGTGAACCTTAGCGCCGGCCAGGCGGTAAACCCCGCCTTCCACCCGGATGGCCTTACCATTAATCAAAGCATCAGCGATTTTCCCCCGCGCTGCATTCAGGATGCGAAAGAAAGTCGGCCGCGATACCCCCATCCTGACGGCACAATCCTCCTGCTCCAGGCCCTCGATGTCCTTCAGACGGGTGGCTTCCAGCTCCTCCACCGCCAGGACGACCTCTTCCAGCTGTCGCAGTGGTACCGCCGCCGGTTTAAAATAGGTAATCCCCGGAATAAACTCGACCCGCCGGCACTTGGGTGGCCTCGGCATAAACACTCCCCCGTCCCCTGCTTCACTTATCAATACCATCATAGCTTTTTTTCGGGCTTACGTCAACTAACCTGCAGCCCTTCGGGCTTAAGAATTGTGGCCGCGCTGATTCCTCAGCCTGCTCCGCTGATGCCGCTCGCAAGCGGCATGAGCGTCTATCCTTTTACTTCGACAATAATCGCTTATCTATCCTCCTGGCCGGCAGGCAACGGAACCGGGTAAATTTTAACTAACAAAAACCGGCATATTTTTTGATCCTTAGCAGGAAAAATGCTGTTCCATGGCGAATCTTTCCAGCGAGATATATTCATTGGCGAAAATTATCCCCGCCTGGAAAGGAGCAGCCGTATGGCGCAGGATTGCATAACTATCAAAGGCACCCGTAACGGCCTGCTGATCGTCCTCGATGCCAGCCGGGATTTCAATGAACTGCGTTCCAGCCTGGCCACCAGATTTGCTATGGCGCGGGGCTTTTTTCAAGGTGCACCCTTCGCCCTCCTCTCAACTTCACCTTTAAGCGGCCGTGAAACCGCCGAACTGGAAGCAATCTGCCAGCAACACGGCCTGGTCCTGGGAGCCAATATCCCCCTGGCGGACCGCTACCGGCAGCCCCGCACGCGGCACCGGCCGGCTCCGGAAACCGCAGCAATGGATGCAGCCCGCCGGCCGCGCAGCGATATAATCCCCCCCGTCATGACAGCGGCAGTACCTGCCCTGGTAGCAGATGAAGCAACCGGCGGCTACCCCACTCTTTTAAATGAAGGCAACCTGCGTAACGGCCAGGAACTGGCTTGCAACGGTCATGTCACCCTGGTAGGCAATATCCACCCGGGGGCCGTCATCAAGGCTGGCGGTAACATTATGGTAATGGGTGCGCTGCTGGGCAGTGCTTACGCCGGCGTAAGCGGCGACCGGAATGCTGTAATTGTCGCCCATCGCCTGGCGCCGGAGCAGCTCGGTATCGCCGGTGTTATCGCCTGCTCCCCGGAACATAAACAAAAGCGGGCCTACCCGGAAATAGCCCGCCTGATTGGTGCAGCAATTGTTGTCGAACCTTATTTAAACCGCCAAAATAACCGCTAATCCGGTTGTTTTTCTTCCAGGTCTTCGGGCTGTATAGTATAGGAAGCTACCATCGTTGGCGCGTATTTGTTGAAGGGCGCCACCGGATAGAGCTGACCATGCCCCATGAGCAGGCTTTCCATATTCTCCACCAGGGTCTCCAGCAATCCATAAGGTGCCGTAAAAATTAGCTCATCCTTCTGGGTTCCCCCGAAGGTGCGGTCGCCGCTGCAGGGGAAGCCGATGATGGGCTTTTGTTCTTTTAAGGCAAAACCGATGGACGAGCACAGGGCCGCCTCGGCGACGGTATCAGCCTTGACGGGCTCTCCCGTTTCATGGAGGCAGCAATGCACCAGGCGCATCATCTGTGCCGGGTTGGCGTAAATAACCACCACATCCGGGTCTTGCTGGCCGAAGTTTTCCAGCGGGGCAACATAGATGCCGTCGTAAATCTTGCCGGCGTCGCCCAGTTTGTAGGTGTTGGCCATGAAACGCCGGCCGGCTTCCACGTCGGCTACGTAATGCCCCAGGGGCGCCTTGCCGCTGGTAAAACGCTCCGGGGTCTTGATGAGCCCGGTGCAGGCGGCACCAATGGCGCACACCATCAGATCCGGGGTGCCGGAACTGGCGCGGCCCTGGTAACGCGCCGACGATACTTGCTGGCAGATATTAACTTTCCAGTTATAGGGCCGCCGCGGCAGCTGCTGCCGCTCTTTGTAGAGCTTCACTCCGGCGATGCCGGTATCCAGGCGCAAGACCTCGCTTAATCTTTTCGCCATTGTAGCCCGATCTAAATCAGCCATGGTTTCTCTCCTCCAAAAATAACGTTCAGCCAAAACGGCTGTTAATGTCAGTTTGCTCCCAGAGGTGATGCAGGTTCCCTTCGGGCGCTGGTTGCGCCTTATACTTGTACGAACTCGGCCGGCTTCGGGCGCGGCCTTAACTCGACCCTCCGGGCCTCAAACAGGCGGCCGCGCTGTTCCTCAGCCAGCCTCGTTCTTTTGAACTACGCGCAAATGCGCCCTCCGGGAACCTGCATCACCTCTCCCACAACGCCAACATTTTCATGGTTCGCTAGTGGCGGCCCGTCACCATGGGTGACTCCTCCGTATATAAGATGTGGGAGTAGCAATCAGGCGGGATAATATACTTCGCCCCCGGCCTTCTCCACCAGTTCGTAGTCCACTCGGGTGCGTGCCGCCAGGCGTGCTGCCAGGAACTCTTTGGCTACGGCCGGGAAAATGGCATAGGAGAGGACATCCTCTTCCTTCTCCATATAGGGCGCTATTCCCTGGCGGGCAGCCGGCAGCTGGGGTTCCAGCAGGTCGGCCGGACGACCGCTGATGGGTTCCTCATCACCGATGATCTGGTGACGCACCTCTTCATTGACTGCCACCGGCGGCTGGCCGTAAAGACCGCGCAGGTAATCTTTGACTTCCCTGGTAACCATCTGATAGCGTTTGCCGGCCAGGACATTCAAAACCGCCTGGGCGCCGACCATCTGGCTGGAAGGGGTTACCAGAGGCGGGTAACCCAGGTCGGCTCGCACCCGCGGTACCTCAGCCAGGACTTCCGGCAGGCGGTCGAGGGCATTCTGCTGCGAAAGCTGGGATATAAAGTTGGAAAGCATGCCGCCCGGGATCTGGTAACGCAGCACATTGGCGTCAACAGTGCCGTCGCTAACATCAAATTGCTGGTACTTCTTGCGCACCTGGCGGAAATAGGCGGCGATCTCGCTTAAACTTTCCAGGTTCAGGCCGGTATCCCAGGGCGTGCCGGCCAGGGCGGCCACCATGGTTTCCGTGGCCGGCTGGGAGGTGCCCAGGGCCAGGGGGGACATGGCCGTATCCAGGACATCGACGCCGGCTTCCACGGCCTTGAGGTAAGTCATTGAGGCCATACCGCTGGTGTAATGGCAGTGCAGCTGCAGGGGAAGGTCGACTTCCTTTTTTATTTTCTGTACCAGGCGGTAGGCGTCGGCCGGGGTAAGGAGGCCGGCCATATCTTTGATGCACAGGGAAGCGGCCCCCAGTTCGGCCAGCTGCCGGGCCATCCGCAGGTAATAATCATCATCATAAACCGGCCCCAGGGTATAACAGATCGTGGCCTGGACGTGGCCGCCGGCTTCCTTCGCCACCTTCATCGCCAGGGCCATGTTGCGGATGTCGTTCAAGGCGTCGAAGATGCGCAGGATGTCAATGCCGTTTTTAATGCTCATTTCGACAAATGAGGTCACGACATCGTCGGCATAATGGCGGTAGCCCAGGAGGTTCTGTCCCCGCAGGAGCATCTGCAGTTTGGTGCCGGGCATAGCCTGGCGTAAAGCCCGCAGGCGTTCCCAGGGATCTTCGTTTAAGAAACGCATGCAGGAGTCGAAGGTTGCCCCGCCCCATACCTCCAGGGAATGAAAGCCGATGGCATCCATCCGGGCGGCTATGGGGAGCATGTCTTCAGTCTTCATCCGTGTGGCCAGCAGCGACTGGTGGCCATCCCGCAGAGTCGTGTCAGTAATTCCTACTTTCGGTGACATCAATCAATCCTCCGTAGATGAGATGTGAGAGGTGAGAAGTAAGATGTGAGAGGCCTGGCGGAACTGGCTACGCCAGTTCCTGATTAAATCCTCATCAGACTCCCGCCATTTTTATAATACCCTGGTCTGGCCGCGGTAGACCAGGCCGCGGACCACATCAACGGTGACAATCATAGCGTCGGCCAGCTTGCTGGTGGCCCCGGCCGCGCCTACCACCACCGGGATGCCCAGGCTGAAGCCGTTGACCGCGGCATGGGAACTCAAACCCCCGGCTTCGGTAATAATAGCCGCCGCCCTGGCCATGGCCGGCAGGAAATCGGGTCCCGTCTCCCCCGTCACCAGGATATCGCCTTCCTGAACCCTGGCGATAGCCTCGGCTGCCGTTTTTACCAGGCGCACCGGGCCGCTGGTGACCTCGCGGCCGATGCCCCGGCCGCGTACCAGCACCTCGCCCACGATATGTACCTTGAGCAGGTTGGTCGTGCCGGGCACCCCGGCCGGGACACCGGCGGTAATGACCACCAGGTCGCCCTGCTGCACGCGGCCGGAAAGGATGGCTGCCGCCACGGCAGCGTTGACCATCTCATCAGTGCCGCTGAAGGGTTCCACCTGGAGGGGCTCGACCCCCCAGACCAGGCAGAGCTGGTTTAAAACCTTTTCATTGGGGCTGGTCGCCAGAATGGGTGCCCGCGGGCGGTACTGGGCCACCCGCCGTGCCGTCGATCCGGAAGCCGTCGGGGTTATAATCGCCGCCGCCCCCAGCTCGTAGGCAATGGTGCCACTGGCGTGGCTGATGGCGTCGGTGGCTGTGCGTTCGGCCGCCAGGCCTTTCCGGGCCAGCAGCTCGCCGTAAGGCAATGCCCTTTCCGCCCGGCGGGCAATGCGGGCCATAGTCGCCACTGATTCGACCGGGTAACGGCCGATGGCTGTTTCTCCGGAAAGCATGATGGCATCCGTACCATCGAAAATGGCGTTGGCGACATCGCTGGTTTCCGCCCTGGTCGGCCGCGGGTTGTGGACCATTGATTCCAGCATCTGGGTGGCAGTGATAACCGGCTTGCCGGCCTGGTTACAGGCTTCGATGATTTTTTTCTGGACCAGGGGTACTTCCTCGACCGGTATTTCCACCCCCAGGTCACCGCGGGCGACCATAACCCCGTCGGCCACCTGGAGAATCGCCTCCAGGTTCTTAACGCCGGCCTCATTCTCGATTTTGGCGATAATGGCTACCCTGGCGCCGCGTTTCTCCAATTCCTGGCGCGCTGCCAGCACATCAGCCGCCGTCCGGACAAAGGAGAGGGCGATAAAGTCTATTCCCTGCTCCAGGCCGAACTCCAGGTCCTGGATATCCCGTTCCGTCAGGGCCGGCAGGCTGATCGCAGCCCCGGGCAGGTTGACGCCTTTATGGCTGGAAATGACATCGCCATGGCGGACCCGGCAGCGGATAGTGGTCGTGGTTGTCGCCAGCACTTCCAGCTCGATCAGCCCGTCATCCAGCAGAATGGTCTGGCCGGGCCGGACATCATCGGGCAGGCCGGCGAAACTCACCGGCAGGCGGCTGGCATCGCCGGTGATGGCTTCCGTGGTCAGGGTGACTTCCGCGCCGTCCCGGAGGGTTACCTGACCCTCGACCTCCCCCAGGCGGATTTCCGGGCCTTTATTATCCAGCATCAGGGCCACTCTGACACCCAGTTCCGCCGCTGCCTGGCGGACAGCAACCATCCGCGCCCCATGCTCGGCGTGGCTGCCGTGGGAAAAATTGCAGCGGGCGACGTTCATCCCCGCGCGGATCATCGCCTGGATAGTATCAACCCGGGTACTGGCCGGGCCCAGGGTACAAACAATTTTGGTGTGGCGCATAGCTGCCTCCCCTACAGGGCCAGTACTTCGGCCAGACGGTATAAATCAGGGTCAATGGACTTCTTTTCCTTGAGGATTGTTTCCAGGTCCCAATCCACCAGCTGGCTGGCGGCGGTACCCACCATGCGGCTGCTGGCACCGGCAAGCAGCAGTTCCACCGCCCTGGCCCCCAGGCGGCTGGCCAGCAGGCAGTCAAAGGCGGTCGGCGCTCCCCCGCGCTGGATATGGCCGAGAATAGTAACCCGGCTTTCCAGTTTGCTTCGCCTGGCGATTTCCTGGCTGACATTGAGGGCGCTGCCCACTCCCTCCGCCAGGACGATGACACTGTGCAGCTTGCCCCGGTGGCGGCCCCGTTCCAGGCGTTCAACTACCTGGTCGTAGTCGACAGGATACTCCGGGACGAGTATGGATTCCGCCCCGCCGGCGATACCGGATGTCAGGGCGATCTGCCCGCAATGGCGCCCCATAACTTCAATAATAAAAACACGCTCGTGGGAAGTAGCCGTATCGCGGATGCGGCTGATGGCCTCCACTGCAGTATTGACAGCTGTATCAAAGCCGATGGTGTAGTCGATACCGGCCAGGTCATTATCGATAGTCCCCGGGATGCCGATTGCCGGTATCCCCTTTTTAGCCAGATGGACGGCGCCATGGAAAGAACCGTCGCCGCCGATAACCACCAGGCCCTCAATGCCTTCCCGCCGCAGGTTGTCCACGGCAATGGCGCGGCCGGCTTCGGTGCGGAATTCTTCCGAACGGGCGGTTAATAGAATGGTACCGCCCCGGTGGATAATCCCGCCCACCGTGCTGGTGTTGAGGCGGCGGAAGTCCCCCTGGATTAAGCCGGCGTACCCGCGGGCAATGCCGATAACCTCCGTATTGAGGGCGGCAGCCTGGCGGACCACCGCCCTGATGGCGGCATTCATCCCCGGGGCATCGCCGCCGCTGGTCAAAACTCCGATCGTCCGCAAATAAATACCTCCTGCTTTCCTTAACGTGCCAGGGTCGCAGTCAACACTTCGTTAGCGTCTTCAGCTTCTGACTCCGGGACCAGGAGCTCATACCCAGCCAGCTCCTCCATCTGACAGGTGCCGACGGGCCGCAGGGTTACCATAATCCCCTCCCGCGTTAAAGCCTTCTTCAGGTGCAAGGCCAGCTTACGGTTGGCCGCAATATATATCACGGTCCACATGCCGTTCACTCCCCAGCTTCTATACTCCTCTATCCAGTTATTAACAGGGCCGCCACAGGCCAACCCCGGTTTCTATATATGAAGCTACTGCTGCAGTCGCATGCCTGTTAACCTCTGTCTATCGCCTGAACATCAGCCCCGGCTTCTATACTTCCATATCTCGTTATTACCAGGGCGCGGCCGCGAATCTTCATGGCCGAGGTATGCTCGGTAAACTGGGCGATCATGACTTCCCCTTTATCCAGTTTCTCAGAGTGATGAAACTTGGTGTCCTTGCCCCGGGTCAGGCCGATAATCGTTACCCCGTTCTCCAGGGCTTTAATGGCGATATAATCAGCACTGGTAACACTGTCCTTCTCTTCCATACCTGCACCTCCCTGAAATGAAATAGGTGATGGGTGAGGTGAAAGGTAAGAGACTTGTTGAAACTGGCGATGCCAGTTTCTGATTTAAGCCTGCTTAACTCTCATTTCTCCCGTTTGTTGGCAATAACATGCTGTCATGAGCGATTCCTCAAATGGCGTTCTGCCGGATCAGCATGCTGCTTTATTGTGAAGCAGGCCGGCTACAAAAACCCGTAGCGTTGTAAAAGGGCCTGCTCTACTTCCGGCGCGACCAGGCCGCGGATGCAGCCTCCCATGGAGGCCACCTGGCGGATAATACTGGAGCTAATAAAGGAATATTCGGTGGCGGTCATCAAAAAAATGGTTTCGATGTTACCGGCCAGCTTTTTATTCATGATGGACATCTGAAACTCGTACTCAAAATCGGAAACAGCCCTTAAGCCCCTGATAATAGCTATAGCTCCTTCCTGACGGGCGAAATCCACCAAAAGACCGGAAAAGGGTTTGACTATCACGCCCTCAATATCCCTGGTAACGGTTCGGATTAATTTAACCCGTTCTTCCAGAGAAAAGAGCGTTTCTTTATAATTGTCAGCAGCGACCCCCACCACTACCCTGGTAAAGATATCGGCAGCTCGACGGACGATATCCAGGTGACCGTTGGTAATCGGGTCGAAGGTTCCTGGATATACAGCCACCTGCACTTAAACCTCACCCCCTGGCCTTCTTATTTAAGCTAATTCCACTCCTGTTTTGATATTCCTGCCGGGAACGACAAAAATATGTGTTTTTTCGGGGACCACCATAGAAATAGCGTTGTACTGTGGGTGAGGCAGGTTCCCTCCAGGCGCCACTTCTCGCCTTATACTTGTACGAACTCGGCCGGCTTCGGGCGCGGCCAAAACTTAAGCCTTCGGCCTTTAAACTTGCGGCCGCGCTCATCCGAAAGGAGCCTCGTTCTCTTGAACTAAGCGCAAATGCGCCCTCCGGGAACCTGCCTCACCACACCCACAATACTTCATTTTCATCCTTCTACTGGTGCCGCGCCGGCGGTACAGGCGTCTACCAGTTTAACTCTATCTTGCCCACCTAAAAGGTGCGCCAAACTCACCAGTAAGGCCGGAGCCGGTTCCACCCACAGCCGGCGATGGAGGACAATGGTCTTTCCTGTTCCGGCCAGGTGCAGATAAACCGGGCAGTCGCCGGGTGAGGAAGCCAGTATTTCCTGCAGGGTGTCCCGCTGAGCAGTATCGCTTAACTTCAGGTACAGGCGCCTGCCGGGGCCCTGCCCCCTGCCGGCGGCGGTCCCGGCCGGAGCTGAGGTAGAAGGCCCTGGAAGCAGGGCCGGCTTGATGTCCTGTTTGCCCGTCTCCCCGGCAGCCCCACCGGCCTCCCCCTTAACTGCTCGGCCTGCCCCCGCGTTGGTCTCCAGGCGCTGCACCCGGTCGGCCAGAACCTGGACCCCTTCCTCCTGTTTATCGATGTGACCCTCGATAACCACCGCCAGGTCGGGGGCCAGCCAGGCCCGCCCCTGGCTGTAGACGCGGGGAAAAAGGACGGCCTCCACCT
The DNA here is from genome assembly GCA_002383405.1 of Moorella sp. UBA4076. Taxonomy (GTDB): domain Bacteria; phylum Bacillota; class DSM-521; order Neomoorellales; family Neomoorellaceae; genus Neomoorella. Next base: position 10,186 of record DFYS01000172.1, on the reverse strand, counting down.
GACCGCGAAAATCCTCCAGGATAAGGACGGCCATCGGTTCGCCGCGACGGGTGACCAGCTGGCGCATGCTGCTTACCACGCCGCCGACCACCACCCGGCTGCCGTCGGGTATTTCGCCCAGCTCATCCAGGGAATGGGTGACAATTTGCCGCAGGGCGGCGGTATAAGGCTCCAGAGGGTGCCCGCTCAAATAGAAGCCCAGCAGCTCCCTCTCCATAGCCAGGATATCAGCGCGGCCAAAATCGGCGACCGGCGGCAGGGACGGCGCCTTGATCTCCTCCGATACCATATCCAGCAGAGACACCTGGCCGCTGCGGCGGTCCTCCTGATGTCGCGCCGCCGCCTCCAGGCAGTCATCTAAAGCAAGCAGCAGCTGCCGCCGGTTGGGGTGCAGGGAGTTAAAAGCGCCGCAGCGGATCAGGCTTTCCACTACCCTTTTATTGGCCAGACGGGCATCCGCGCGGCGGCAGAAATCCAGAAGGGAGGTGTAGGGACCCCCGCTCGCGCGGGCGGCGATGACAGCCTCCACAGCAGCGCGGCCGACGTTCTTTACGGCCGCCAGCCCAAAGCGGATATGGTCGCCGCTAACGGTGAAATCCAACCCTGATTCATTGACATCGGGCGGCAGGACTTTAAGCCCCAGACGCTGGCACTCAGCCAGGTAGGGCGCCATTTTATCCAGGTGCTCGGCGACGCTGGACAGCAGGGCACCCAGCAGCTCCGCCGGGTAATGAGCCTTGAGATAGGCCGTCTGGTAGGCCACCAGCGCATACGCCGCCGAATGGCTGGCATTGAAACCATAGCCGGCAAAATACTCCATGAGGTCAAAAATCTTCTGCGCTGCTTCCACAGGAATGCCTTTTGTCCCGGTCCCAGTCAGGAAGCGCTGCCGCTGGGCCGCCAGGACCTCGGGTTTCTTCTTCCCCATCGCCCGGCGCAGGAGGTCGGCCTGGCCCAGGGTAAAACCGGCCAGCTCGCTGGCAATGCGCATGACCTGCTCCTGGTAGAGGATGACCCCGTAGGTATCCTTGAGAATCGGCTCCAGGTCGGGGTGCAGGTAGGTAATGGGCTTGCTGCCATGTTTGCGCGCGATGAAATCCTCAACCATACCGCTGCCCAGGGGCCCGGGCCGGTAGAGGGCCACCAGGGCGATAATGTCCTCAAAGCGTTCCGGTTTTAACTCCCGCAAGATGGCCCGCATTCCCCGGCTTTCCAGCTGAAAGATGCCGCTGGTCTCGCCGCTGGCCAGCAGCTGGTAGGTAGGGGCATCGTCCAGGGGCAGGTTCTCCAGATCCACCTCCCGGCCATAATTACGGCTGATAGCCTCGCAGGCGTGGCCGATGACCGTCAGGGTACGCAGGCCCAGCAGGTCCATCTTGAGCAGCCCCAGCTCCTCCACCGCCTGCATCGGATACTGGGTGGTGACGGCGTCGCTAACTTTTTGTAAGGGCAGGTAATGGCTAAGAGGCGCGCGGGTAATGACGATGCCGGCGGCATGGGTAGAGGCGTGGCGCGGCATACCCTCCAGGGCGCGGGCTGTATCCAGAAGCTCCCGTACCGCCTGGCTGCCGGCGTAGCTCGCCTTTAAATCCGGGCTGGCGGCCAGGGCCTTCTCCAGGGTGATGCCCAGCTCCAGGGGCACCATTTTGGCGATGCGGTCGACCTCACCCAGGGGCATCCTTAAGACCCGGCCGACATCACGGACAGCGGCGCGGGCGGCCATGGTGCCAAAGGTAATAATCTGGGCTACATGATCCTGACCGTATTTTTCCCGGACATACTGGATGACTTCCTCCCGCCGTTCGAAGCAAAAGTCCATGTCGATATCCGGCATACTCACCCGCTCGGGGTTCAGGAAGCGTTCAAAGAGGAGGTTGTAACGCAGGGGGTCAATATTAGTTATGCCCAGGCAGTAGGCCACCAGGCTGCCGGCGGCCGAACCGCGTCCCGGACCCACCGGGATGCCCCGCCGGCGGGCGAAGTTGACCATATCCCAGACAATCAGGAAATAACCCGGGTAACCCATCTGCTCGATGATGCCCAGCTCGTACTCCAGGCGGCGCCGGGCCGTTCCGTCGTCATGGGGGTAACGCCGGGTCAAGCCCTGGTAACTTAAACGCCGGAGGTAACCGGCGGCGTCCTCGCCGGCCGGCAGCTGGTAGTCCGGCAGGTGCAGCTCGCCGAAGGTAAAATCAAACTGGCAGCGCTCGGCAATGGCCAGGGTATTCGTTAATGCCGGCGGCACTTCATCAAAAAGGGCGGCCATCTCGGCGGGTGACTTCAAATAAAACTGATCGGTGGGGAAACGCAGGCGGTCTGGATCATCCAGGGTCTTGCCCGTCTGGATGCAGAGGAGGACGTCGTGGGCGCGGGCCTGGTCCTGGCGGATATAATGGACGTCGTTGGTGGCGACCAGCGGCAGCTTTAAATCGTTGGCCAGGTCGACGAGCTGGCGATTGAGCTGTCGCTGCTCCGGCAGGCCCTGGTCCTGGAGCTCCAGGTAGAAATTCTGCGGGCCGAAGACCTCGCGCAGCCAGGCGGCCGCGGCGCGGGCCTCCGCATAGCGGTTCTTGAGCAGGTAGGCCGGTACCTCGCCGGCCAGGCAGGCGCTCAGGGCGATCAGTCCCTGGCTGTGGCGGCTCAAAAGTTCCCGGTCCACGCGGGGTTTATAGTAAAAGCCCTCCAGGAAGGCAGCCGAAACCAGAGCCGTGAGGTTACGGTAACCGGTAGCATCAGCGGCCAGAAGGACCAGGTGGTACTGGTAGTCGTCCTGCTGCGGCTCCCGGTCGTGGCGGGAACGGGGGGCTACGTAAACCTCGCAGCCGATGAGGGGTTTTATGCCCTCGCTCCGGGCGGCCTGGTAGAAATCCACCGCTCCGTACATGACACCGTGGTCCGTCAGCGCCAGGGCGGGCATCCCCATCTCCCCGGCAGCGCGGACCAGGTCCTTGATGCGGCCGGCGCCGTCCAGGAGGCTGTATTCACTGTGGACGTGGAGATGGACAAAAGAGTTCATTTGGTTCATAAAGAGTAATTTCTACATCGAAAGACGAATTCCTTTCCGGGCATAAGCCTTCCTGGAAAGTCGTATAAATAACAATGAAGGCGGGAGACAAGAGGCAGCACTCCACCGCCTGTACGGCTGCTTTAAGAATAGACGCCCATGCCGCCG
>DFYS01000172.1:590-7006 GCA_002383405.1 Moorella sp. UBA4076 | reverse complement strand
GTCCTTGTATAAGGGCGAGAAGTGGCGCCTGGGGGGAACCTGCCTCACCCCAGGTACAGTAGCGCAGGCGAAACGCTATTTGCAGGGCAGTACATTGGAGGTTAAATTTCGTATGGAAGGTTTCTTCCCCAGGCTGCTGCTCATCTTTTTTACCGCCCTGGGGGTCGTCCTGGGGGCGGCCGTGGTCGGTTCCCTGGCAGCTATCCTGGTCGGGCAACCGCCGCTGCGGACCATGACCCGCCTGGCCCTGGAGATAAAAATCTGGGCCATCGCCGCTGCCATGGGCGGGACTTTCAGCGCCATTGAAATCCTGGGCCAGGGCTTCCTGGAAGGCCAGCTGCGCGTCCTGATCAAACAGTTGTTGTTTATAATCACCGCCTTTATCGGCGCTCAGGTTGGTTACTGGCTTATCCAGGTCCTGGCCGGAGGCGAATGATGCGCTATTTAGTCGTTTTTATCCTCGGTTTACTCCTGGGGGCCAGCCTGACCAATGTCCTTCTCGCCCGCCAGCAGGAGCAGCTCTTCCTGGCCCGGACGGAACTGGAACAGCGCCTGGCGGATGCCAATGACGAAGTAGCGCAATTAAAAGAGAGCCTGGCCCGGCAAAACTACCAGGTGATTACTGCCATTGAACCGGTCATTACCTTCAGCGGCGATAAACCCCCGGCCGTAGAAGGCCGGGCGGCCACCCAGGCCCTGACCCAGGAGATCCGGGAAATCCTGGCTTCTTTAATAGGCCAGGAGGTGCGCCATTTAAACCCGGCCCTCATCCCGGCCATGGTCGATGGCCGCACCGTCAAAGTCAACGGCCGCCAGTTTAAACTCCAGGTCACCCTGCTTCTGGTAAGCGATAGAGTAATCGTCCACGTCCGGGCCCAGGGCCTGTCCGGCACCGAGGTGCTGTAAGAGGGCCTGGTTTTGTTTTACCTATCCCGAGGCTGACCTCATACTTGCTGTAAACCGTTCCGATCATTACGGTGTCGGCCGGCTAACCTCCAGCACACTCACAAAAAGCAGCATGTTATCCTGCTAGATTCATGCCCTCCCCCGAGCTTATATTTTCTACGCTTCCGGTTTCACTGTTTCTTACCTTCCTCTCCTGACGATTCTTCCTCCTCCTGCCCGGCCGTATCCCTGATGGCCGGTTGCCCGGCGATAGTCGCCATCAAACCGGAACCGACTTTCCCCTGAGAAAAATCCCCGGGTTTCAGGATGCGGTCTTCCCGGCTGGCAGGCGGCCGCCTTTGTTTTACTTTTCCCGGCTCATAAAATCACCCCCTTCAATGATTTGCTGGTAGTATGCTATGGCAATCTAAAGTCCTGCCCTTTATTTTTTATGTAACCGCCTGGCCAACAAACCGCCGATTTTGCCGCTTTCCGCCGAACTCAGGGCTCCCCAGCCGCCCGCTTCAATTTTTGGTAGAAGGCCCAACTCGGCGGCTACTTCCAGTTTTAAAGCAAGCATTTGCGGGTCTGCCTTCTTTTTACCCACCGGCCAGCTCCCCTTTCCTATTATTGCCCCGCTTCGCCAGGACTGCAGCCACGGTGAGGGCAAAGAGGCCCTGCAGGCCAAAGCAGCCGCAAAACTGCCGTACCTCCTGCCCGGAGGCACCCGGCCCCCACGACGGTGCCGATATAAGCTGCGGCAATCTGCCAGGTGTAATACTTTTCAGCCATGGTAAGATTATTGTGCCTGAAGCGCGTTGGAAATAAACCAGCACCATCGTTTTGCGGCGGTACCAGCCCAACCCTAACCCGGCATAGCCTTAAACCAAAATCCTGCCGCAATATTTTCTTTCAACTATGCGAAGATGTTCGGACTTAAGCGACTAACTATGATAAAATTTTAGCAGGTGTTTTCTCCGGGGAGGATAAACTCTGGAAGAAATGCTTTCATGACGTTTTCTGCTGGAAAGGAATGGTTATAAATATGAAACAGGATGATGCCCTGAAACGTTACACCTTGATCGTAGCCGCCACTGCTTCTTTTCTCACGCCCTTTATGGGCAGTTCCACCAACCTGGCCCTTCCCGCGATTGGCAGGCAGTTTGGTGCCAACGCTTACATGTTAAGCTGGGTTGCCACCAGTTATATCCTGGCTTCGGCGGCTTTTCTGCTGCCCTTTGGCCGGCTGGCGGATATAGTGGGCCGTAAAAAGATATTCCTGGCGGGCATTATTTCATTCGGCTTATCTTCACTGGTATGTGGAATGGCCTGGTCCATCGAGACGCTCATCGCGTTCCGGGTGCTGCAGGGTATCGGCAGTGCCATGATTTTCGGTACCGGGATGGCCATTTTGACCTCAGTGTTCCCGCCGCAGGAAAGGGGCAAGGTGCTGGGGATCAACGTCGCTACCGTATATATCGGCCTTGCCCTGGGCCCGGTGCTGGGCGGGGTCATGAATCGCCACCTGGGATGGCAGTCTATATTTTACCTTAGCGCGCTCTTAGCGGCCTTTGTTATGGCCCTTACTCTAGCCCGGCTAAAGGGCGAGTGGGCCGGTGCCAGGGGCGAAAAATTCGATTATGTCGGTGCCGTCCTTTATGTCACCGGCCTGGTATCCCTGATGTATGGTTTCTCATCCGTACAGTCGTCGGTATGGGGTAAATACATCTTATTGCTGGGGCTGCTGGTGCTGCTCATTTTTTCCCGCTACGAGACGAGCTGGCAACAACCCCTGATGAACCTGCGGTTGTTCAGCCGTAACATCACCTTTGCCTTTTCCAATCTGGCGGCCCTGATCAACTACAGTGCTACTTTTGCCGTCGGCTTCCTGCTTTCCCTGCACCTGCAGGTGGTGCTGGGCTATGACTCCCAGACAGCGGGTTTGATCCTGCTGTCTCAACCGGTGATCATGGCAGCCATATCGCCTTTCGCCGGGCGGCTTTCCGACCGGGTGGAACCGCGGGTAGTGGCATCATGGGGAATGACCCTCACGACTTTAGGGTTGCTTGTGTTCTGTTTTATATCCCGGAGCACTCCCATATGGTTGCTGGTTATCAACCAGGCCTTGCTGGGCAGCGGTTTTGCCCTGTTTTCTTCGCCGAACAGCAACGCGGTGATGGGCTCGGTGGAAAAAAAGTTTTATGGCGTTGCCTCGTCCACTCTGGGCACCATGCGCTTGGTCGGCCAGGCATTCAGCATGGCCATCGTGACCCTGATTATGGCCCTGTATGTAGGCAGAGCGGAACTAACCGCCGCCAATGCCGGCCAGTTCCTGAACAGCGCCAGGATATCGTTTGTTATCTTCACTGTAATCTGCTTCGGGGGGATTTTTGCCTCACTGGCGCGCGGCAATGTCAGGTCCGGGGAAAATGAGGTCGAGCTTCAACCGGGTGGCCCCCGGCAGCCAGGCGATGGGAAAAGCCAGAGCGATAACCCCTGCTCTATGTCTTAGACGTCTTGGCTCCAGCTCGAAGAGCTGGCCGCAAAGGTCCTGAAAATAACCGAGAAGAACTACAGCAGGCAATTATGGCGAAGCGCTGCGAATTATCGCGACCAGGGGGTTGGCCTATCCGGGATACAGCACCAATTTAAGGAGCATGCGCCGGCCCAGGACTCCTTTAAACCAGTTGACAGAAGCGGTTATCTCGGCTAGAATAGATATTGGCATCGGGGCGTAGCTCAGTTTGGCTAGAGCGCACGGTTCGGGACCGTGAGGNNCGGGTGTTCAAATCACCTCGCCCCGACCATATCTACACGCGGCCACATATATTTTTAAGAAAAGCAGAAAGCCCATCTCCATTTTAAGAGATGGGCTTTGCTATCCCTGTCACCCTGGATAATCAGTGCTGACGCATGAAGCGCAGACATGGCATTGTACAATTTAAAAGGGTACATCAATTTTCTGGTTAGCCGCGATGCCTGCAGAATATCGGGGTATAAGAAAAGTCCTTCGCTGTAGTGGGTTACCTGCTGATAACGTTTGCAAATTCCCGGCTTCCCCATATATCCTGATGGCCCCGCTGAATATCGACACTCTGCAGAGGGCCGTGGATCACCCCTCAGGGCGTCAGACCGGGAAAATCCAGCTGGCGCAGGGCTTCATAGAGGACAATAGCTACACTGTTAGCCAGATTTAACGAGCGCAACCCCGCGCGCATGGGTATACGCAGCACCCTGGCGCCCGCCGGTTCCAGGATATCGGCGGGCAGGCCCCGGGTTTCGGGGCCGAAGACAAGAAAATCACCCGGCTGATACTTGACCTCCGTATAGCGCCGGCGGCCTTTAGTGGAGAGGTAATAGCAGCCGGCGTCCGGGTAGGCCTCCTGGAAGGCCGCCCAGCTGCTGTGCTCCCGGATGTTTACCTCATCCCAGTAATCCAGGCCGGCGCGTTTGAGGTGTTTCTCATCCAGAGTAAAGCCCAGGGGGTAAATCAGGTGCAGCATCGCTCCGGTGGCGGCGCAGGTACGGGCGATATTGCCGGTGTTATGGGGGATTTCCGGCTGGTAGAGGACAATGTTGATTAGCAGGGCGACGGCATCTCCTCCGTAAATAGATGCAGGAGGCAAGAGGCAGGAAGCAAGAGTGTCGTTGGAACTGGCTACGCCAGTTCCTGTAGAGTTGACCTGCCTCTATTTTCTCCCGTTCGCTGGGGACAGAGTGACTCCTCCGAAAACAGACGCTGGAAGTGGAAAGTAAGTCGTTCTATAGCGGCGGTGTGCCACCAAGAATGGTCATAGTAGCTCCGTATGGTACACCACCAGCTCGATCTCCCCTGCGGCCTCGAGAAAGTTCCGGACGGCCGCCAGGATCTGATCGGCATGGCTGTTCGCGGTGCTAATGCAGGCAATACCAATCTCGGCCTGCTGGTGGTTGTCGTGGCATCCTACCTCGGCGGCGGCGACGTTAAAGCTGTTATGCAACCGTGCCAGGATGCTTTTCAACACCCGGCGCTTATCCTTCAGGCTCCTGGCCCCGGCCAGGCGCAGGTTAGCCGTACCAACGCCAACGACCATGATAATCACCCTTTCATTTGCTGCTGCTACCGGCGTTATGACCAGCTTATCATTCCAAAGCGGGCTCCGCCCACAACCCAATCCTGCCGACGTGACCATTTCTCCTTTGCTAGATATGGCGGCCTAAACAACTTGTTTTTTATTNNTTATTGCAGTTTTGAAGCCGCAAGGTATTAACCGTATCCAAGCTATTAATTGCGGCCATTCGCAATTAAGATTCATCAGCCGTGGGGCTTAATCGCCGGCGAAAACATTAATTTGCCTGGCAGTGCGGCCGAAGAATCCACTGCCCCGGGTGGGTTCACATTCCCGCCAGCTTCTGTTATATTATAAAGGGTTATATTGGAGATGGGGAGTCGCCCGTAGCAAACACCACCGGCCTAAGCTAAACTGGCGAAAACAGCGGCGCCGGCAGGCTTCAACCAGAAACTGTTGCAGCCTCCCAGCATTCAACAAGCATTGCAGGGCCTATTTAATGTAATCAAAGCATGGGGATATACTTCTCAGGAATTGATTGAGCCGCGGTTGAATACTGGGCAGCCTCCAACTTCTCACTTCACACCTCTCACATCCCATATACGGAGGAGGAACTTAGATGGGCCAAAATCTTGCTCAAAAGATAATCAGCCAGCACCTGAGCGCCGGTAAAATGCTGCCCGGCGAGGAAGTGGCCCTCCGCATCGATCAGACCCTGACCCAGGACGCCACCGGCACTATGGCTTACCTGCAGCTGGAGGCCATGAGCATCCCGCGGGTGCGGACCCAACTTTCCGTCAGTTATATCGACCATAATACCCTGCAGACCGGCTTTGAAAACGCCGATGACCACCTTTTCCTGCAGAGCATCGCCGCCAAATACGGCATTATCTTTTCCCGCGCCGGGAACGGCATCTGCCACCAGGTCCACCTGGAGCGCTTCGCTGTGCCGGGGACGACGCTGCTCGGTTCCGACAGCCACACCCCCACGGCCGGTGGCGCCGGCGCCCTGGCTATCGGCGCCGGCGGCCTGGACGTGGCCGTGGCCATGGCCGGCGGTCCCTTCTATTTTAACATGCCGGCCGTTATTCGTGTCAATCTCTATAACAATCTGCCCCCCTGGGTGAGCGCCAAGGATATCATCCTGGAGGTCCTGCGACGCTTGAGCGTCAGGGGCGGCGTGGGCAAAGTAGTCGAGTACGGCGGCGACGGCGTGGCCACCCTGTCGGTGCCGGAACGGGCGACCATCACCAACATGGGCGCCGAGCTGGGGGCCACCACCTCCATCTTCCCCAGCGATGCGGTTACCCGGGCCTTCCTGGCCGCCCAGGGCCGCGCTGCCGACTGGGTGGAGCTGCAGCCCGATGCGGACGCCACCTATGAACAAACCATTGACATCGACCTGTCCACCCTGGAACCGCTGGTGGCCCAACCCCACATGCCGGATAACGTCGCCCCTGTGCGGGAGGTCGGCCCCATCAA
>DFYS01000172.1:0-450 GCA_002383405.1 Moorella sp. UBA4076 | reverse complement strand
TACGCACCTTCAACCGTAACTTCCAGGGCCGCAGCGGCACTGCTGACGCCCGCGTCTACCTGACCAGCCCGGAGGTGGCTGCAGCTACAGCCCTCAAGGGTTGCCTGAGCGATCCCCGCGAGCTGGGCGAACCTGTGCAGGTTAGTATGCCGGAGCTCTTCCCCGTAGACGATGGCATGTTAATCTTCCCCCCGGAGGATGGCGCGCAGGTGGAAATCCGGCGCGGTCCCAATATCAAGCCCCTGCCCCGGCCCCAGCCTCCGGCGGCGGTCATTACCGCCCCGGTGCTCCTGAAAACGGGCGACAATATTACTACGGATCATATTTCCCCGGCCGGGGCGAAATACCTGCCTCTGCGCTCCAACATCCCGGCCCTGGCGGAACACGCCTTTGAGGGAGTAGACCCGACCTTTGCCCGGCGGGCGCAGGAAGCTGGCCAGGGGATAATCG
>DFYS01000176.1:12176-14711 GCA_002383405.1 Moorella sp. UBA4076 | reverse complement strand
GATACAGTAACATACTGATCGGCGGAACGCTATTTTCAGGGTAGCTACGTAATTTTTACCGGGCTTCTTTTTTAATCAAGTCTTCATTGCGTCCCATAGCTGTCGATACATCAACATGGCCGGCGATTGTTTTAACATACTGGCCGTCCACCAGAAACTGGACCTGTTTGACGCTGGGGAACTGGGTCAGGGTGTTAACGATGGAATACACCGTCAGGCTCTCGCCCAGGGAGCCGCCGCTATGGTTGGCTACCAGCTCCTTGCTGAAATCTACCCGGCACAGGCCATCGGGACGGATATTGATCTCCTTCAGCACCGTCCCGGCGGGAATGGTCGGCAGGAGCTGGGAACCCGGACCCGGTCCGGCAATAAGCTCCTCGATGGTAGCCCGGGCAATGCCCTCCACCTGGGGAATGGCCCTCTTTTCGGCCGCCAGGTAATTACCGCCTGGTTCGCTGAAATAGAGGACTATTTCCGTTGTTTTGGTTGCTTCCTGCGGCGCTCCGGCTTCAGTTGCCGGGGTGGTGGTTTCCGGCGGCGGCAGCTGCACCTGTACCTCGGACTGGGATTTACCCGTCAGCCTGTCAACCAGACCGCACCCGCTTGCTACAGCAACGACCACCAGTAAGCTTACTGCAACTGCTAAATACCTGCCTGCCCGCAAAAAAATTCCTCCTTTCAATCCTGCTATAACATAGATATCAAGGAAAGGAGGAATATATTCCTAATTTTTACGCCCGAGCCAGAACTTCCCGCAAGGCCTGGATAAAACGCTCATTCTGACGCGGCGTCCCCACGGTTACCCGCACGAAGGTGTCATAGCCGAAGATATCCCCGGTGCGGACAATAACGCCCTTGGCCAGGAGCTGCTGGAATATGGCGCGGCTATCCCGCTGCAGATTAACAAAAATGAAATTGGTTTCCGTAGGCACATACTCAAGGCCCAGGGCGGTAAATTGCTCGTAGAGGTACGCTTTACCCTCTTCATTTACTTCGCGGCTCTTCTTGATATGAGCGGTATCATTAAGGGCGGCCATGGCTGCTGCCTGGGCGAGGAGATTGACATTAAAAGGCTCCCGCACCCGGTTCAAGTCCCGGATAATTTCCGGCACGGCGGCGCCGTAGCCTACCCTTAAGCCTGCCAGGCCATAAATCTTGGAAAAGGTACGCAGGACGATGATATTCGCCCGCCCGCCGCGCACGTAGGCCAGGCTGTTGGGGTAGTGTTCCGCCGTAACGTAATCGGCGTAAGCTTCATCCAGGACTACCAGCACCGACGGGGGAACTTCATGCAAAAAGGTATCCAGGACTACCTGGCCGATAATAGTCCCTGTGGGGTTGTTGGGGTTGCAGATAAAGACCAGGCGCGTCCGCGGGGTAATGGCGGCGGCCATGGCCTTCAGGTCGTGGCGGAAGCTGCGGCAGGGTACTTTGATCGCCCGCCCGGCCATGACCTGGGTGTCAAACTCATACTCGGAAAAGGTGGGATCAGCGATAACAATCTCGTCGCCGGGATTAATGTAGGTCGCGGCCAGCATCTTTAGTATCTCATCGGTACCGTTGCCCACAATGAGGTTTTCCGGCGCTACACCCAGTTTGCCGGCCAGGGCGTTTTTTAAGTAGTAGCAATTGCCGTCCGGGTAAAGATAAACCCTGTCACCGGCTTCCCGCATCGCCTGGACGGCCTCCGGTGAGGGCCCCAACGGATTCTCGTTGGAGGCCAGTTTGATTACATCCTTAACCCCCAGCTCACGCTGGACTTCTTCGATCGGTTTGCCAGGAACGTAGGGCTTGATGGCCAGGATGGCTTCCCGGCATGAAGGTGAACTAGCCAACGGAGTCAACTCCTTTGTATTTGAGAAGTGGGATGTGGGAAGTAAGATGTGGGAAACTTGTTGGAACTGGTACGCCATTTCCTGCTTAAAGCCTGCCTGCCTCTATTTTCTCCCGTTCGCTGGTGGTGTGCCACCATGAATGGATTAAAGCCTCCCGGTCGCCGCCGTTTGCATATATTGTGGCAGGGGGCGCTAACCCCTCATAAGGGATCCCTGGTGGCGGCGGGGATGTCTGCTTCCAGCTACAGACGATAGACCTTCTCGCCCTCCAATACGGTAATACCCTTTTTCTGAAGGATATTGATGGCCTTATCAATCTCCTCGACGCGGAAGATTACCAGGGCGCCGTTGTCGCCGCGGCCGATAAAGGCATACAGGTACTCAATATTGATCGCGGCCTCTTCCAGGATCGACAGGATATGGCTCAACCCCCCGGGCCTGTCCGGCATCTCCACCCCCAGGACCTCGGTGAGGCTGACGGTAAAACCGGCCTCCTTCAGGGCCATGCCGGCCTGTTCCGGGTCATTGACGATGAGGCGCAGGATGCCAAAGTCGGAGGTATCAGCAATAGACAGGGCACGGATGTTGATCCCCCGCCCGGCCAGGAGGCGCATCACCGCCGCCAGCCGGCCGGACTTGTTCTCCAGAAACACTGAAAGCTGTTTGATCTTCATGGGCTCGCCCCCTTTTATGAGAAGTG
>DFYS01000176.1:3819-12146 GCA_002383405.1 Moorella sp. UBA4076 | reverse complement strand
GATTTGGGCTCCACCAGGGTGACCTTGACGCTAATCCCCAGGGTGCTCTCCAGTTCGTCCATCAAGCGTTTTTCCAGTTGCTCCAGGCCGCGGACCTTGTCCGAGAAGAGGGAGTCGGAGACCTCTACTTTGACTTCCAGAGTGTCCAGGGCGCCGTGGCGGTCGACAATCAGCAGGTAATGGGGTTCGGTGCCGCCCTTCTCCAGGAGGACGCTCTCCACCTGGGAGGGGAAGACATTAACGCCGCGGATAATGAGCATATCATCCGTCCGCCCGGTGAAACGGGCCACCCGCATGTAAGTGCGGCCGCAGGTGCAGGTCCCGGGGAGCAGGGTGGTGATGTCGCGGGTGCGGTAGCGGATGACCGGCAGGGCTTCCTTGGTGAGAGAGGTAATGACCAGTTCGCCCAGCTGCCCCGGCGGCAGCGGCTTCTCCGTTACCGGGTCGATGACTTCCACCAGAAAGTGGTCGCCGAAGACATGCAACCCCTTCTTTCCCTGGCACTCAATGCCGACCCCGGGGCCGATAACTTCACTTAAACCGTAGATATCAACAGCGCTGATCCCCAGGCGTTTTTCAATTTCCTGGCGCATATTTTCCGACCAGGGTTCAGCGCCGAAAATGCCATAACGGAGCTTCAAATCCCCCGGTTTAAGGCCCATTTCGGCTGTTGCCTCGGCAATGTGCAGGGCATAGGAAGGGGTGCAGGTCAGCACCGTGCTGCCGTAGTCCTTCATAATCATGACCTGGCGCCTGGTATTGCCGCCGGAAATTGGTATCACCGACGCCCCCAGGCGTTCGGCGCCGTAATGAATACCCAGCCCCCCGGTGAAGAGGCCGTAACCGTAGGCGTTCTGAATAATATCATGACGGGTTGTCCCCCCGCAGACCAGGGCGCGGGCCATGAGTTCGGCCCAGACGTCGATGTCATGGCGGGTGTAGCCGACTACCGTCGGTTTGCCGGTGATGCCGGACGAGGAGTGGATGCGTACCACCTCACTCATGGGCACCGCAAACATACCAAAGGGGTAATTATCGCGGAAATCCTGTTTGGTGGTCAGCGGTAATTTTGCTAAATCGTCCAGGCTCTTGATATCGCCTGGTTCCAGGCCGGCTGCTTGCAACGCCTTGCGGTAAAAGGGGACGTTAAAAAAGGCCCGCTTGACTGTCGCCTGGAGGCGCTCCAGCTGTAGTTCCTTTAGTTCTTCCTCCGGCATACATTCATATCTCTCGTTCCAGTACAAATTATACTCCCCCGCAAATAGCATTCTACCATCATTAGCATGCTTCTCAGGGTGAGGCAGGTTNNTTCCCTCCGGGCGCCACTTCTCGCCTTATACTTGTACGAACTCGGCCGGCTTCGGGCGCGGCCAAAACTTAAGCCTCCGGCCTTTAAACTTGCGGCCGCGCTGTTCCTCAGCCGGCCTCGTTCTTTTGAACTACGCGCAAATGCGCCCTCCGGGAACCCGCCCCACCCATCCCATAGTGCTAACGTTTTCATGGTTCGTTGTGGCGGCACACCGCCATGAATGGCCCCCCGTAAATAAATGTGGAAAGCTGGACATATTATAGTTCCACATTAAAGCCGGAAATCCTGCCGGAAAATCAGCGGCGGCTATTTTTCTTGCCGTCATAACTGAAAACAGCCGTCTTGCCTTCGATAATGGTCTCCAGATGGACCGGCCGGCCCCACAAAAGGTAGACATAGGGCAGGGTCTTTTCCAGGTAATGGACATCCAGTTCCAGCTCTTCGTAGCAGTGTTTGAGGTAGATTTCGCCGCGGCGCTGGTAGTCGCCGTCCTCGACGAGGATGCAGGGAAAGCCACAGTTAGTCAGGCGGTTGATCAGACCATCGCGGACCTTTTCCCAGTCCTTTTCCACCACCACCCACTCCGCTCCCACCTTCTGGTAGAGAAAGAGGTCCAGTTCCTCCACCAGCTGCCGGGTCAGGTAATTGCGCAGGAAGGATATATCATTTTCACAGGTACGCACCTCAAAGATTTTGGCCCGCCCTTCACCGCCGCGGCGGCCGTAGCGCTCGCGCTCCTCCGCGTCGGGGTTATCCCAGCGCCTTTCAATATCTTCAAAGATCTTGCTGCCAATATAATAGGGGTTGATCTGCATCCGGCCCGGCTGGGTGACGCTGGCGTGCAGGTGGGCAAACTCGATGCTTTCCGCGGCTGTTAAATCGAGTTCGCGCATGATGCGGGCGTGCCAGTAGGTGGCCCAGCCTTCGTTAATAATTTTGGTCTCCATCTGCGGCCAGAAATAGCCCATCTCCTCCCGGACCATAGCCAGAATATCCCGCTGCCAATCTTCCAGTTCCGGGCTATGGTTGATAATAAAGCCCAGCATATCCTTTACTGGCCGGGGGGGTATTTTACGGCTGCGCTCGCGGGGCTGTTCCCGGCGTTTGCCATCCAGGGCCCAGAGGTCGTCGTAGGGCGTTTCCGGGGGACGCAGCGGCTCCATTTGCTTCTCATTAACGTCTGCCCGGGCCGGGAAGACAGCCGGCGGCTCGATATGCTCCTGGATGGCCAGGGCGGCGTCGAGGAAAATCTCTACTTCGCGGTGGCCGTATTTAAATTCATATTCTCTGATCTTGGCGGCGTGGACAGCCATCGTCTCCACCATCTGCCTGGAGGTGGAAGCAAAGTGGGTATTATTCTTGAAGAAATCGCTGTGGGCAAAGACATGGGCGATGACCAGCTTGTTCTGGATCAGGTCATTGCCTGCCAGCAAAAAGGCATAGCAGGGGTCGGAGTTGATGATCAGCTCATAGATGCGACTGAGGTTAAAATCATACTGGAGTTTCATCTTGAAAAAGTGTTTGCCGAAGGTCCAATGCGTGAACCTGGTCGGCATGCCGTAGGCGCCGAAGGCGTAGATGACGTCGGCGGGTACCAGCTCAAAACGCATGGGAAAAAAGTCCAGGCCGAATTTTTGCGCCTGGTCGTGAATGGCTTCGATAGCGCGGGCCAGGGTTGCAAATTCCGCTTCCACCCGGTTACCCCTCCGTAATGAGATGTGAGATGAGGGAGACTTGTTGAAACTGGCTGTGCCGGCTTGCTGATTAAACCCGGAGCGCCACGATGATGGGCTCCTCCCCGGACTGGATAATTAGCACGCCGCCACCAACACAGCCGGTGCGCCGCTATGTTAGCCTCCTCCTGGATGACGGCAAATCCCGGGCTATGCGACGTAAAAGCCGGAGCGCCACGATGATGGGCTCCTCCCGTTCGCTGCTGCCGAAACACCGTCACAGGTGACTAATTGTTAGGGGGACTTTTCCCCTGAGGACGGCTGAAAAACTGCCGCAGCGCCTGGTAGACCTCACTTTTATCCTTGACCGACACCGTCACCAGGCGCTCGTCTTTGATGCGCTTCAGCACATTCATCAGGGTGCTGGTGCGATAGTAGGGATTGACGATCTCGCCGTAACCCAGCAGGTTGACCTGGGATAAAAGCGCCTGTACGGCTTCCAGGCAGGTTTCATTATCGCTGGGGAGGTTGTCGCCGTCAGTAAAGTGAAAGGGATAGATATTGTAGTCCGCCGGCGGGTAACGTTTAGCAATTATTTCCAGGGCCAGTTGATAGGCCGACGAGCAACGGGTGCCACCGCTCTCCCCTTTGGCGAAAAATTCCTCTTCGGTGACCTCCCGGGCCTGGGTGTGATGGGCAATAAAGACGATCTCCACCTGCTGGTACTTGCTGCGCAGGAAACGTACCATCCAGAAAAAGAAGCTGCGGGCAATATATTTCTCGTAGGTGCCCATGCTGCCCGAGGTATCCATCATCGCCAGGACCACGGCGCTGGTTTCGTAACGGACCCTCTCCTCCCAGGTCTTGAAACGCAGGTCCTCGGGGGTGATGCCGCCGATGGCCGGGCGGCCCTTCATGGCGTTGTGTTTTAAATTCTCCAGCAGGGTGCGTTTTTTATCCAGGTTGCCGATCAAGCCCTTGCGGCGCACATCGCGAAACTCGTAGGTGGGGGAGGCCAGCAGGGGCTTTTTCTTCTCCTGCAGGTTGGGTAACTCCAGATCACGGAAAAGTATTGCCTGGATATCGTCCAGGGTCACTTCAGCTTCATAGTAATCGACCCCCGGCTGGTCCCCGGCCCCCGGTCCTTTACCAGTGCCCTCGGCAGGTTCCCGGCCAATGATGCTGCCCTTGCGGGTACCGCCGCTGCCCTGGCCGGCATGCCGCCCCTGGTTCATATTAAAGCGGAAGTGGTACTCCGCCAGGCTGCGGATAGGCACGCGTACCACCTTTTTGCCTTTATCCATGATGATACTTTCTTCGCTGATGATCTGGGGCAGGTTTTTCCTGATGGCCTCGCGCACCTTTTCCTGGTGCCGCTGCTGATCAAGGTACCCCTTGCGGTGCAGGGACCAATCCTCGCGGGAAAGGGTATATTCGCCGTTCATCAGCCCTCACCTNNCTGCCGGTGTACTTCAGGAGCTCGTTGGCGCAGACGGGGCAGTAGCCGTGCTGGGAAATCAGGCGATCAATGACGGCGTTGATGCGCTTCAGCTGCTCCGGGTCCGGCGTCCGGGTGGAAGTGGTAATCTTGATAATATCCTTCATATCAGCAAAGAGCTTCTTCTCAATGGCCTCCCGCAGGCGCTCGTGGGAGTTGTAATCAAAGGTCTTGCCCTTGCGGGCGTAGGAGGAAAGCCGGATGAGGATCTCTTCGCGAAAGGCCTTCTTGGCGTTTTCGGTAACACCGATCTGCTCTTCAATAGAGCGCATCAGCTTTTCATCGGGATCCACTTCTTCGTCGGTGATGGGGTCATGGACCTTGGTCTTGTTGACGAAGGCCTCGACATTATCCAGGTAGTTGTTAAAGAGGGCGCGGGCTGACTCCTCATAGGAATAGACAAAGGCGCGTTGCACCTCTTTTTTGGCGTACTCGTCATACTCCTGGCGCGCCAGGGCGATAAAGTTGATGAGGCGTTCCTTTTCTTCGCGGGTGATAGAGGGGTGCTGGTCGAGGCCGTCCTTCAGGGCGCGCAGGATATCCAGGGCGTTGATGCAGCGGGTATCGGCGGTAATCAGGGCGCTGGAGATGCGGTTGATGACATAGCGAGGGTCAACACCGCTCATCCCCTCCCCCTCGGCCTCGTTCATCAGTTCCACAACGTCCTTTTGCTTGAAATCCTCCACATCCTCGCCGTCATAGAGCTTCATTTTTTTCAGGAGGTCCATGCCCTGTTTCCTGGACTCCTTCAGGCGCGAGAGGATTGAAAAGACGGCAGCCGCCTGGAGGGCAAAGGGGGCAATATGGACGGCGATATTGCTCTGGCGGATGAGTTTCGCGTAAATCTTTACTTCATCGCGGACCTTGAGGTTATAGGGGATCGGGATGACCATAATCCGCGACTGCAGGGCTTCATTCTTGGGGTTGCTGATAAAGGCGCGGTATTCCGCTTCATTGGTGTGAGCAATTATTACCTCGTCGGCGGAGATGAGAGCAAACCGCCCGGCCTTAAAGTTTCCTTCCTGGGAAAGGCTCAAAAGGTTATACAGGAATTTCTCATCGCATTTCAGCATCTCCTGGAACTCCATGATGCCCCGGTTGGCTTTATTGAGCTCGCCGTCAAAGCGGTAGGCGCGCGGGTCGGATTCGGACCCGTACTCAGCAATCGTCGAGAAATCGATGCTCCCGGTCAGCTCGGCGATATCCTGTGACTTGGGATCGGAGGGGCTGAAGGTACCGATGCCTATCCTCTTCTCCTCCGAAAGGACAACGCGTTCGACCGGGACCTCCTCTACCCGGCCGTCATACTTCTCATTTACCATCAACTGGCAAACAGGGCAGAGGCTGCCCTCGATATAGATGCCATATTCCTGCTGAAATTCCGGCCGCAGTTCCCGCGGTATCAGGTGCAGGGGTTCCTCATGCATGGGACAACCCTTAATAGCATAAACGGCGCCGGCGTCGGTGTGGCTGTATCGCTCCAGGCCCCGTTTCAACATGGTGACAATGGTCGACTTGCCACCGCTGACCGGCCCCATGAGGAGCAGGATCCTTTTGCGCACATCCAGGCGGCAGGCTGCCGAATGAAAATACTCCTCCACCAGCTGGGTCAGGGTACGCTCCAGGCCAAAGATCTCATCAGTAAAAAAACAATAACGCTTGCCACCATCAGCTTCTTCCACCCCGGCGGCAGCAATCATCTCGTATATCCGGGCATGGGCCAGCCGCGCCAGGGCAGGATTGGCAGTCGCCATAGCCAGATACTCGGCAAAGGTACCTTCCCAGTAGAGTTTTTTGGCTTCCTGGCGGTACTCTTCCAGACGCCTGAGAATTTTCACCGGCCTTTCCCCCTTTGAAGATATGAGAGGTGAAAAATTGGAGGTCAGAAGCAGAAAGTTGGAAGTCAGTGCCCCCGAGGGAACCCAGCAATCGATCTCAGGCGGCTCGCTCCTCAGGGGATATGCACTTTTTTGATGGTTTCCATTCTCAAAGCTGCTGTATTGCAGGTTGAATGCCGGGCGCCTATGATGCTACCCGACGGAAACACGAACCCGTCCAGCCATCATATGGGCTTCCCGGGCTTTTGCTGCCAGGTTGACCACCAGCTAGGCTCCAGCAGGTACTTCAGTATTTATGGTTATCTGCAAGGAGTCCTTAAGCCCCCATGAAGGAGTCCCTTTAAAAATAAATACATAAAAATATCAGCTGGCATCCTGGTGGAGTATTATATAATATGAAGGAAGAACCGGAAAAAGAAGGGCACTGCCGGAAGCAGGAAAACCGGGAAAGAAGCCGAATGATAACAAGGGAATTGGTCAAAAATAGCGGGGAGGTGAATGGTTTGGGGTATAAATATGAGTTTACCTGGCTGATCCGCCTGCCGGTAGACGAACTGCCGGAAAAACCTAACGAGCAGAAAGGCGACGGGGATAATCTGCTGCTGTGGAAACGCACCAGCGGTAATATTATCCTGGGTTTCTTCCGCCAGGGGTATAAACTTGCCCACCCGGTAGGTATGGAGGCCCTCATTGTCACCAAAAGCGAGGATGTCCTGGGCTACGGGCATATCGTTAAATCGGAGATTTATGAATTACCCGATGGCACCCTGACAACAGTAGTGGAGTTTTCCGTCACCCGCCTTTTTGATGCCGAAGAAAAAAGAATTGTCACCCGCGTCTTCCGGGAGATGTACGGGCAAAAGAAGCAGACCAGCCCGGCCATTGCTCAACCGCGTACCGGGTAGACGCCTATGCCGCCCCGATGGCGCCCGGGTCCGGCCGTTCCTTACAACGGAAGCCCGTGGAACTCCATGTAGCAGGGGCACCGGCTGCCAATGCTGACGCATGAATCGTAGATATGGCATTGTACGAGGTATTTATGGCATCGTGTTAAAATTTTTATCGTAGCAAACGTATGCTCCAATCTTTGACAGACAAGGCATATCGCGATTTTACATGCGTCAGGCCGGACCGGCACCGGTGAAAATCGACCCTGCTTCCAGCAATAATACGCCGGCTGGAAAGAGGGGGCCAAAAGAGGGTTGTTTTTCCGCGCCATTGGTTTATAATGAAAAAAAATAATCCGGGGAGGTCACCCTCCATGATTTTAGGCAAGCATTTCACCCTGGAAGCCAGCGGTCTTTTAACTTTTGCGCCCGGTGTCCTGGCTCCAGAACCGGACATCCGGCGCCTCAGCGATGCCTTAGCAGTGCTCTATGCCGACGTTCCCGCCGACGACCGGCCCCTCTACTACATGTACCGGGGCGTCTGCCTGGAAAAGGACCAGGAATTATACCAGCAGCACGATATCCGTTATGACATTACCGTCGTCCTGCCGGGTACCATTGGGAAAGAGTACATTAAAACCGTAGGCCACTTTCACCCCTTGAAACCCCACTCCTCGGAAACCTACCCCGAGTATTATGAGGTCCTGGATGGGGAAGCCATTTACCTCTTGCAAAAAAACAACCGCAGCGGCGAAGTGGAAGAGGTTATGGCCGTCGAAGCCAAAAAAGGCGACAAGGTCTTTATTCCCCCGGCTTATGGTCACGTAACCATCAATCCCGGCAGCCAGCCGCTGGTGATGGCCAACCTCATTGAGAGCCATTTTTCCTCCCTCTACGGCCCTTTCCGGGACAAACGCGGCGCCGCCTATTACTACCTGGAGGGCGAAAACGGCAAAGGCGACTTCGTCAAAAATACCCGCTACCAGAATTCGGCCGCCCTGAAAATGGTGGCCGCCCCCAACCTGAGCCAGCCCGTGGCCGCCGTCAAGAACAAGTCGCTATATGAAGCCTTTGCAGCTGAACCGGAGGCCTTTAAAATTTTGAAGTAAAAAAATGAAACCA
>DFYS01000176.1:0-3799 GCA_002383405.1 Moorella sp. UBA4076 | reverse complement strand
GGAAGCGTTAAAGTGGCTGCCGGCTGCAACGGCCTTCCAGGGCCTCCTTAATCTCCCGGCGAACTATGGCGTCTGCCTCTGTAGCCAGGGCCGCGGCCAGGGCCGGGTGCCCGGTCGCCCCCAGGCGGCCCAGTGCCCAGGCGGCATGGGCGCGCAGGATGGCCGCCGGAGCATGAAGGGCTTGCTGGAGGGGCACCAGGGCCGCCGGGTCACCCTGGTTGCCCAGGGCAATGGCGGCGTTGCGTTGCAGGACGGTTTTTCCCCGCCAGGCCAGGGCCGTACTCCCAAAGATCTGGTTAAAGCCGGCCCGGTCCAGGGTGATAATAGTCGCCAGTTCGGGATAGGTAAGATGTGGCGCGACCCGGTCTGAATGGAGACGGAAAGCCCCGCCGGTGAGACTACCGGCCTTATCGCCAACCCCGGGCCAGGACAAACCGGTGGGTAGCAATCCGGTTTCGGGCAAGGATGGGGGCTCTCCCGCCCGGTAATTCTCCGGGCAGACCTCCTGGCAGACATCGCAGCCCCAGATATAGCTCCCCATGGCCGGCCGCAACTCCGGCGGGATCAGCCCCCGCTTCTGGGTCAGGTAGGACAGGCAGCGTTGCGGGTCCAGGCGGCCGGGAGCCAGGAGGGCACCGGTAGGGCAAGCGGCCAGGCAGCGGCCGCAGTTACGACAGGTGGCCGGCGCCAGGGGTTTTCCGGGCTCCAGTTCCAGGTCGGTGACTACCAGCCCCAGGGCAAAGGCCGTTCCCAGGCCGGGAATGATCAGGTTGCAACTGGCACCGTAATAACCCAGGCCGGCCAGGCAGGCCGCCTCCCTTTCCAGCAAGGGACCGTTATCCACCTGGACAGCCGCCAGGGAAGCCCCGGCCTGGCAGAGGATACCGGCCAGGCCCTGCAGGTGTCCCCGCAGCAGCCGGTGGTAATCGGGCCCCATAGCGTAACGCGCTACCCTTCCCCGACCCGGTCCCGGCGCGCCGGCGGCTGGTCGTGGGTGGGGGCCGGCCACGACCACCAGGGAGCGGGCGCCGGGATACAGGACGCCGGGCCGGCAGCGCTCCTCCAGGCTGCCAGCAGCAAAAGGGGTGGCCAGGCCCTGCTCTACCCGCCATTTTAAAGCGGCTTCACCGCGGCTGAAGGGCCCGGCCGGGGCGATACCCAGCACCAGGCCCCGCCGGGCGGCCCACTCGCGCAGTTGTACTGTTGCCAGCATACCCCCGGTCCCCCCTTTCTCTATCCCCCCAACCGTGGCCATCTGTACGGGGCAAAGGTTCGATAGTGCTCTGTAAACAGGCCCAGTCCTGCCATCGAAGCTAACAGTTGGAAAGTCCTCCCCCCTCCCATCGGCGCCAGCCTGGTAACAGACTCAGGCCTGCCATCGAAGCTTACAGCTCCAAACGTTATTCGCTGCCATTATCACGAACCCTGCCACACCGTATAGCCTTCTCGGAGCAGGTGATGGTCCTTGCCAGGAAAGATGTGGAGAAGGCTACCAGCCACCGTATAGCCTGCTTGGGGCTATTACTATCAGCTCAGCTGCAAGGCAGGCTGAGTAGACGCCCATGCCGCCGGGCGGCACCAGCAGAGGGATGAAAACGGTGAGGTGAAGGGCTTCCAATCAGGAACTGGCAGAGCCAGTTCCTGCCAGCCTCCCGCATCTCACCTCCCACCTCTCACATCTATTTACAGGATAGACACGTGCTCCGTCTCCTCTTCCTTGATATACCGAACTCGGAATGACACCGCTTTAATAGCCTTCGTCAGAGGTTTCCAGCCGCCGGCACTTATCAGGGCCGCAGTTAAAGCCGCAAACAGGGCAAACGCCGGCGCTGCCGGGGTTGACCTTGAAGGTGTTACCACAGCGGCTGCAACGGAAACTCAGGGGAGCATTATCGGCACCCAAAACTATATCCCTCCTCTGAAATGAATTGTGGGAGGTGAGAGGCGGGATGCTTGTAGAAACCGGCTGCACCGGTTTCAGATTGAAACTTGCCCGCCTCTCATTTCTCCTTTGATCGCTGATGGCTGTGTGCTGCTATGACTGGCTCCTCCGATATGAGATGTGGGAAGTGGGAGGTGAATCGCCGGGGCGCCTGCCGATGGGGCGGTTCGTCGCCCGGAGAGGCTCTTCTACCACGAGATGGGCCTATTTTAGTATTTCGTGTTAAAGTCGGCCTTATAAGGAGCCGCGACTCATTAATGTAGCACAGCTTAACAAATTGATACTGGGATTGTAGACTACTTTTGAGGTGGTCTGAGATAGCATCGCAAGGGGGCGGTCCTTTTTGTCGCCCCTACGAAACTGAAAGCTCGCTTCCGCCTCAACACCAACGGCATCCATGTCCCCAAGAGTCCTAACCATGTAGTCTCAATCACCCGGCGAATCAAATTACGTCATCTGACAGCAGCATCCCTAGAAAATTTAATCGGTCGCGGCTACTAAGCAGGATTCTGCGTATTTATGAAGAACTATTACTACATAAAACGGAGGTGAAAGTATGGGTGACGCTATCTTTAAACAGCGTTCCGGTTACCTGGGGGTGGGCATTGTCGCCAGTTGCGGTGTCCTTACTCCCACCCAGCTGTCCGGCCTGGCGGAACTGGCCGTCGCCGTAGACTGCCGGTATTGCAAATTGACCACCCGCCAGACACTGATCTTTATTATACCGGAAAACAGGCTGGAGGATCTACGGGCCGGCGTAACTGCCCTTGGTTTAAAAGTCGGGGTGTTTGGCGAAATTGTCCGCAATGTCAAGGCCTGTGCTGGCAACCAGGACCTCTGCCAGCGATCCTTAAGCGATGTCTTCGCCCTGGGCGGCGAGCTCCAGGACCGGTTCATGAACCGGCCCACCCCCTGCGATTTTAAAATCGCTCTGTCCGGCTGCCAGCGGGGATGTACCGACCCCCTCTGCGCTGACTACGGCGTCATTGCCACCGGCAACGATACATATGACGTCTATCTTGGCGGGCGCGGCGGCAGCCGCAAACCGGTCCATGCGACCCGCATAGCTGCCGGTATCAACGGCGAAGGTGTCACCGCTCTCCTCGCTTTTATCCTGGAACGCTACGACGCCCTGGCCGAACCCCATGAGCGTCTCTGCAACACTATCAGGCGTACAGGCATGGAGGCATTCCTGCCGGCGACGGGTTTCCTGGACCGCTACCGGCCGCCGCAGGAGAACGACTTCCTCGCCTTCGCCGGGCTTTAACAGCGGGTACCCGTACTGCTTTTCGATTTTCAGCGGGAAATGACTGATAATGCGAGGAAAAACCGCAGGCCCTGTGCGTGAACATAATACAATACGTGCCGAGCTCGGCATAGCCTTAAACCAAAATCCTGCCGCGATATTTTTTCCCTACTTTGCGAAGATGTTCGGGCTTAAGGCGGGTGTAGCACCGGCGGCATGAGCGTAGTGCTAGATCCTGAGGCGGCCCTAATACAACCAGGGGGGTAATGTTTGATGACGGCCCGTAATATCGACCTGGATCGCATCGAAAAAGTGGTGAACCACTGTTGCAAAACCGAAGCCGAATGCGGCAGCTGTGATAAGGCCCACTGCCTTATCGGTTTCGCTCAAACCGCCCTCGCCTATGCAAGGCAAAAAAATACCGCTCGTATCCCCCGCGGGCATGAGTTTGTTCCCCAGGATGACCTGCGGGTTTATTACCAGCAGGACCTCATCGCCGCCCTGGCGGAGGTCCTGCTGCAGTGCCAGAACTGCCGCGATAACCACGAAGAGGAGTGTGTAGTCAACGTCACCCGGCGGTCCCTGGAACTGGCCCTCCTGGGGGAAAACTT
>DFYS01000126.1:11843-11999 GCA_002383405.1 Moorella sp. UBA4076 | reverse complement strand
GGACCGCGGCGCCAGGCTGGACGTCGTCGCCCGGACGGAAGCAGGCACCCTTATCAACATTGAAGTCCAGGTAGCCAACCAGTATAATATCGATAAAAGGACTATGTACTACTGGGCGGGGTTGTACCACGGTCAGCTGACCAGCGGTCAGCAGTT
>DFYS01000126.1:7264-11769 GCA_002383405.1 Moorella sp. UBA4076 | reverse complement strand
CCCTCCCGCACCAGCCGCAGGACGCCCTGGAAGCGTGGATGCTGTACTTAAACAACCTGGAAGGAGAAGTGATGGAGGCGATGGCCATGGAATACCCGGGTATTAAGAAAGCGTTGACCATCGAGCAAGCCTTCTGGCAAAGCAAGCAGGAACGCCGGCTCTACGAGTTGCGGGAGAAGGCCATCCGGGATGAGATCTCCGCTCTCGCCGGTGCCAGGGCTGAAGGCGAGGCCCGAGGCGAGGCCAGAGGTGAAGCCAGAGGCGAGGCCAGAGGCGAGGCCAGGGGTAGGCAGATAGCCATCTGCAAGTACCTGGACGCGAGGTTTGGCAGGGCCTCCCGGGAACTGCAGGGACGGGTCAGGCAGATTGACAGGCTGGAAGCCCTGGATAAAATCATCAACCAGATTTACACTGCCGGTTCGCTGGCAGAGGCCCAGGCCGTAATTGACGAAAACGCGAAGTGAACCGCGAAGAATACAGGGACGGTTCTACTGTTTGCAGACACAAACAAGAGAACCGTCCCTTTGCCTTTTTAGGATCCTTTTACGTAAAATAGGAGATGCGGCCGGAAATACAGGCCACGATCATAAGCCGGTCGGATAACCGGCTCTTCCCGGGCTTAACCGGTCATGGTACTAAAAGCTACGGCAGGATGCCTGGGCTGCCAGCCAGGTCAGTTGCTTCCGGAGCGGCAAAAAAGATTTTAGCAGGGCGTCAGCAGCGGCCGGAAAGGAAATCCCTTGCTCTTTTAGCAACTCTTAGCTAAAATAAAGAAAAACTGCCCGGAATAAAGTTAATATATCGCAAAAAACCCTACCCTGGGAACGATATTGGCGGTTTTCGGCGGGGCGGGATTAATAGCAGAGTTAAAGCAATCCGCCTTTAGGAAGGGATAAATGGCATGGGTAATTTTTTTAATAGCAATATCTGGAATACTTTCGTGCTGGTGGTTATGGGCATAATAGCTTTTTTCACCAGGGAGATAGTCACTTTTTTTATGCTGGGCTTTATCATCATCAGCCTCACCAATATCTATAATGTCCTCCAGGAGATCTCCCGCAAGCTGGATGAGCATAAGTAGCCTGTTACCGGGGAAGGCGCTTTTATGCCGGCTTTTAAACTGCTAGCTGTTTTCGCCCTGATGATGGCCCTGCTCTGGCAGCGGGCGCCGCTGGTGCCGGTCATCCTGGGCAGCTCCTGCCTCCTGGCCCTCCTCTACCGCCTCAGCCTGACCGCTTTTATAGTCGCCACCTGGCAAACCCTCAGCGACCCAGCAACTATCGAACTGGAAGTCGTCCTAATATTTATTATGTTGCTGGAACACCTCCTGGGTAAGCATGGCTACCTGGAAAGGATGCTAAACAGTTTACGTAATCTGCTGCATAATCGCCGCCTGCTGGCGGCGACCTTGCCGGCCTTAATCGGCCTGATGCCCTCCCTGGGAGGGGCCTTCTTTTCCGCTCCCCTGGTCGCCCAGGCCACGGCCGGTACCCCCCTGACCGCGGAAGAAAAAAGCTTCATCAATTATTATTACCGCCATATCTGGGAGTACTGCCTGCCCCTCTACCCGAGCCTGTTAATCACCGCTCGCGTTTGTGAAATTCCCCTGGCAAAACTAATCCAGGCCCTGGTTCCCTATGCCCTGATCGTCGCCCTGCTGGGGCTGCCGGTCCTGCGTCGCCTCCCGGTCACCAAAGAGCAGCGCCCGGCGGATTACCTTCTGCTCACCCGCGCGGTACTCCTCAATATCGCCCCGGTGCTGGCCGTAGTTTTAATGGTCCTGCTGCTGCAGGTAAAGGTCTGGCTGGCGGTGGGACTCGTCCTGGCGGTACTCCTGGGACGCCACCACTATACCCCGCGGGATATCATCCAGTTGGGCCGGGAGGCAATCCAGGTTAAAACCCTGATCCTGGTACTGGGCATTATGTTCTTTAAACAGATAATCCTGGCCACCCGGGCCGTTGATGGCCTTTCCTACCTCCTGGCGGCGCTGTCCATCCCGGAATTTGTTGTCTTCGGGCTTTTCGGCCTGCTGGTCGGCTTAATCACCGGTACGGTTTCTTACTCCATGGGGATCATTTTTCCCGTCGTTTTAGCTGCTGCCGGGGGGCAGGTAGACATACCCCTGGCGGTGTTTGTCTTTGTGGCTGGTTTCACGGGCGCCATGTTCACACCCATGCATCTCTGCTTAACCCTGACCGTTGATTTCTTCCAGGCCGACCTGCGCCGGGTGCTGCGGCTGCTCTTCCTCCCGGAAGCCGCCCTGCTTATCATTGCTGCCGCCCTGTATATAGTCCTGGGAAGATAGTGTTCCTGAGCAAATTTCCGGGAGCCACGGCCAGTACAGCAAAGGTTCAGGGGAAGAGGCCGGTATGGAAAGGTAACCCTTAATCCGCAAAGGGGCTGAAAGTGGCCAGGCAGGCATTATTGATCAAGATGTCGATACCGCCCCATTCCCAGACCACCGCTGTACAATTAACACAGGTAGCAGATCGCTATGAGTGTCCCAGCATTACCTGGCTGAAGGAAGATAGGCCTTGAGAACACTGTTGATTTTTTGGTTAAGAGCAGCCACGTTAACAGTATCCACCGGTTGATCCTTCAAGCTGTATTTCTGCTTCAGCTTGAGGACTTTATAAACGCTGGCCTCGATGCGGCTGACCGGGATTGTCCCGTCATCGACCGCTTTTTTGATGGCCTCCAGCACAGCCGCTTCCTTTTCGTAATCGTGGCAGACCAGTACCAGATCACTTCCCGCCTGGATGGATTGCACCGTCGCCTGATCCACACTATAATTCTCCGTGATCGCCCCCATGGTCATATCATCGGTAACAACCAATCCCGTGAATTGCAGTTCATTCTTTAAGAGATCGGTGATGATTTCCCTGGACATGGAGGCCGGGTAAGTGGGGTCAATTTTCGGTAACAGGATGTGGGCCACCATGACAGCCTCGGCACCGTTTTTTATCGCTTCCCGGAAGGGAAGCAGTTCGAAACGTCGCAGCCTTGCCAGGTCGTGGTCTACGCGGGGCAGGCCGACATGAGAATCCACCGCGGTATCGCCATGGCCGGGAAAATGCTTCACCGCCGGGATAACCCCTCCCGCTTGCAGCCCCTTCATTGTCGCCACACCGAGTTTACTGACCACCTGCGGGTTATTCCCGAAAGCCCGGTCCCCGATTACCGGATTTTTGGGGTTGCTGTTGATATCGAGTACCGGGGCGAAATTCAGATTAAAGCCAAAGGCTTTTAGTTCCCCGGCAATAACCTGCCCGATTTGGGAAGAAAAGGTGCTGTTATTTACCCGCCCGATAACCTGATTGGCCGGCAGTTTCACCAGGGCATCGGGCAGCCTGCTAACCCGGCCGCCTTCTTCGTCGACCGACAGGAACAGCGGAATTTTATTAACCGCATTGGCGGCCTTCAGATCATTGAGCAGATTTAACAGCTGGGTGACGCCGGTGATATTCTTTTGGTATAAGATAACCCCCCCCGACATGACGCTGCGCGATTAAGTCCTTGATATTAGCATCTACTGTGGCCCCATCCAAACCGACCACGACCAGTTGGCCGATCTTTTCGTCCAGGGTCATATTTTTAATCTGTTCTAACAGCGGATCGATAGCCGGCTGGTCGCCAACGCTCGGCGGTTCTGGTTGTCGGGCGGATTGATTATTTAGCGGGTTAATACCGAAGCGGTTCCATTTGATAATCCCGTAACCGGCCAGGAAAGAAAGAATCAAGACGGCCATACCTATCAGGATAAATTTCTTCACGCTATCCTCGTCCCAGAAACTATCACTATGATCGTTTTCCCTCTTTAATATGATTGGCTACCTTCAGGTTGAGTTTAACCTTTTCGCGAGAAATTATTAAAGCCGGCGGTTTTTGTCTCCAGAAAGATAGACGCACCCCACCAGGAAATGTTCCCGGAGAGTTCTCGAGTTGGCTCGGTTACATTGTAATAGATAACCCGGCCGAACTGGTAAGATAATGCTGGTGTGCCTGAATCAGCTCTACATCAGGTCGCGATCATAGCAGGTTGTTATTCTAGTCTGGCGGGAACCTTTCGGCCTTCTTTTCCGCTCCCCTGGTCGCCCAGGCCACGGCCGGTACCCCCTGACCGATGAGCACCAGGCCTGTGTCCGCGATGAGTGGCGATACCAGCGATGCATGTTTAATTTCATGCCAATCTCTTAGAGAGCGTCAATTTCACCATCTTGAAACAATCTATTCTTTTCCGCCGGCCTTGAATCTGGTATAATAAGGTTGAAAGATCAATCGCAAATGGGGTGGAAAACCTGGCGGAGATCAGGGGGATCAACCGGACCAACGACTACGCCTTTAAACGGATCTTCGGCTCCGAAGAAGGCAAAGGGGCGCTGCTTAGTTTCCTCAATGCAGTGTTGAAGTTACCGCCCGGCCGGGAATTGGCCCACATCGAACTGCTGGACCGGGAGATCGATCCCCAGCACCTGCTGGACCGCGGCGCCAGGCTGGACGTC
>DFYS01000126.1:0-7249 GCA_002383405.1 Moorella sp. UBA4076 | reverse complement strand
CAGCTGACCAGCGGTCAGCAGTTCACCGAGTTGTGTCAGACTATAACTATAAACGTACTGGCCTTCAACTGGTTCCGGAGAGACGAACGCTACCACCGCAGCTTCCATGTCCGGGACGATGCCAACGGCGAGCTCTTATGTGACGACCTGGAGATCCATTTTTTAGAGTTGGAGAAAACAAAGACCCTTAAGCATAAACCGCAGGACGCCCTGGAAGCCTGGATGATGTACCTGAACAACCTGGAAGGAGAAGTGATGGAGGCGATGGCTATGGAATACCCGGGGATTAAGAAAGCGCTAACCATCGAGCAGGCCTTCTGGCATAGCAAGCAGGAACGCCGGCTCTACGAGTTGCGGGAGAAGGCCATCCGGGATGAGATCTCCGCTCTCGCCGGTGCCAGGGCTGAAGGCGAGGCCAGGGGTGAAGCCAGAGGTGAAGCCAGAGGCGAGGCCAGGGGTAGGCAGATAGCCATCTGCAAGTACCTGGACGCCAGGTTTGGCAGGGACTCCCGGGAACTGCAGGGGCGGGTCAAGCAGATTGATAAGCTGGATAACCTGGATAAAATTATTAACCGGATATACACTGCCGGTTCGCTGGCAGAGGCTCAGGCCGTAATTGACGGAAACGCGAAATAAATAATGTTGAAAAGAGAAAGCGGGAATGAGGCGGAGGACCTGGCGGAGATCAGGAGAATAAATCAGGCCAGCCGAAATATGCGGCCGGTGATCTCCCGCAAGCTGGATGAGCACAAGTAGCCAATGTAGCTACAATAGTAGTAACATCAGGGGGTGATTTCATGGAACAAATCAATTTTATCAATACCCGGGAATTTAAAAACAAGGCCACCCAGATATTAAGACAGATGCAAAACGATCAGGTCGTAATTATTACCAACCGCGGTAACCCTTGATAGCGTACCCCGGAGACAGTCTTCCACCCTTTTGATTTGTAAAGCATCGGAACCATAGTCGATAGGCCTATCCATAAAGTAAAACTATATTATTTAATTGGCTTTTCTTGTAAATTGTGGTATTATATTGCTCAGATGAGCAATAGATATACAATGAAAAAGAGGGGCCTGCTGGCAGGCAGGCTCCTTATTTTTGACCTGTCAACCTGTACGCCCGGGCTTGTATACCGGACCCCTCTATGCCGGGTGGACGCCAGGACGGACCTTGGCACCGGGTGATTGACCGGGCCTTTTCGCCTGCCCTGTTTGGGGGTAGATGTCAGGACGAGCCTCTGCACCCAGGGCGGCCAACAATCAGCAGGCCATCTCGCGGCGGCCAGCCTACCCCGGCCATCCTCTCACCCCAGGGCGGCCGCAACCAGCAGGACCTTGCCCTTCATGCCCTTCATGTCACACAGCAAAGTTTTTACCTGATTGGCCTTATTTCCTGCGACGACTGTGTAACAAATCCGGGTTAACCGGTACTAAATCAATAAACGGGGTAAACCGGATGTATTCCCTGAGCAGCCTTTACCAGCAATACCGGCCGCTAGTTTTTCGTTATCTCCACCACCTGAGCGGCGACCCGGGCCTGGCGGAAGAGCTTACCCAGGAAACCTTCTACCAGGCGGTCCTTTCTTGGCCCCGTTTTCAGGGCCGCAGTTCGGTTTCGACCTGGCTGCTGGCCATTGCCCGGCGGGTCCACGCCAAAGAGCGCCGCCGGCAGCAGCGTTTCTCTACCCCGGCGACCAATATCGAGGCTTTGCCGGCACCGGCAGCATCGTCGCCGGAATATGCCTGGAACCGGAAGGAATTGCAGGCCGACCTGCAAAAAGCCCTGCAGATGCTGCCGGAGCATTACCGCCAGGTCATCCTGTGGCGGGAGGTAGACGAAATGAGTTTTGAGGAAATAGGTGCCCTGCTGGACAAGACGCCGGCTACGGTGCGGGTGCTCCTGTTCCGGGCGAAAAGGCGTTGCCGGGAGATACTAACCGCCTCAGAACAAGGTGACTGATACATAGATGGTTCTCCTGCAAAGACCCCTTCGCTATTGTTCTGATGGTGGAAGCTTGCTGCCCCAGGCCCGAAAATCATGCTAAATAGAGCGCTGTGATCGCAGGAAGATCATATTCCGCGCTCCTGAGCGGGGACTGATAGCATTGGTAACAACCCGAAAAAGGCCTTTTACAGCAGAATCATAGTTCTCGAAATACCATGTTCAACTGCACCCATTGTGATAAAAGATGCCCCCCTTCTCCGTGCCAAATTGGCCAAAAGGTTAGTACCGAACGTTTTACTGGTACATCCCGTCGCTTAAACGTGCCGTAATGGGCCGGGTGAGGCGCCGTGAACCGGCCTGAGCCGGTTTTAACGCAGGCCTATCTCCGCCTTACTACCGCCTACCACCTGTATTTGGAGGTGACAGAGCCGTGTCAGAAAATGAAATATCCCCGCCGCCGGTCCAGGATCCCACCCGGGTGCACTCCCGGCAGAGCGGCTCCCCGGTGCCAGAGAATGACATCTGCCCGCTGGTCCAGGATCTACTCCCCCTGTATGACGCCGGTGAAGTAAATGCAACCTGCCAGGAGATGGTCGCTGCTCACCTGGCCGCCTGCCAGTCCTGCCGCGCTGCTCTGGATATGTACCGGCAGCCCCTGTTCGATACGGAAACAAAAGAGGCCATCCGGACCGGCGAACCGGCGCCGCGTTTCCTGCAGCGCCTGCAAAGGCTGGGGTTAATAGCCGCCGTCCTCATCCTCCTGGCCGGCAGCGGCCTGGCCTGGGCTTCTTACCGCGCCGGGCAGGCCATCACCCTGCGTGACCCGGATTTCCGCCGCGCCATCCAGGAAAAGCTCTTTACGCCGGTACACCAGACCGGAAAGGTGGGAGCGTACACAATAACTGTGGAAAGATTGCTCCTGGACAGCACCCGGACGGTGGTCTTTTACCATGTTGAACCGGCCCTCAGCGAACAACCCCTGGATTTAAAGATAGCCGATGATAAAGGTAATAACTACGAGCAGCGCTCCTCCCGCGGCTACCAGGGCCGGGATTTCGTCGCCGAACTGGCTGCTGTAGACCCGGCGGCGGAACGGCTCCAGCTGGCCTTCACCACCCCGGATGAGCCAGCCGCGGCGCAGTTTGATATAGCCGTCAACCCGGCTGCAGTCCAGGTCACCACCAGGGAACTGTGGCCCGAACTGCAACTCAACCCGGGGGAACTGCGCCTGGATGTTGAACACATTCTCCTCGGCGTCAGCCGCAGCCAGGTGGATATCCGTGCCTTCTGGCCCCTGGAGCAGGGCATCCGCGGCCTGGGACTGGGCAAGGTCTTCCTGCCGGGCCCGGTCATGGAGGCCGGCAAAGCGCGCAGCGCCGCCGCCGGTTTCATTAACACCGGCCGCGGGGAGGCGCTCCCGGGAGAGCAGGCCGGGCTTCTGGACGTTACCAACCGCCGCCAATTAGCCCCCGAGGGTCTGGAGTGGCGGACGGACAGCACCAGTGGCGGCCTGCAGGTCAAGCTCTCCTTTGCCCCTGTAGCCGGCGCCAGCCGGGAACTATCTTTGCAGTTACCGCCTTTGTACCTCTACCGTCCCCCGGCGTCGCCGGCTGCAGCGCCACTCGATTTAACGGCAGCCGGCAGCAGCAGTTTGAACCTGAACCTTGCGGCCGGCGCTGTCAATTTGCAACTTACGGGGATAAGCCGGAATGGAAATGAACTCCGGCTCGACTACCGGCTCCCTGCTGCTGATGAAGGACGGTGGCCCCTCTATTTGCCGGAACTGGTCCTGGCAACGCCGGCAGGCCGGGAGGTAGGCGGGCAATTGGAGGACGTGAACGCAGACGGGGGCCGGGTGGTATTCTACCTCCCTTCCCGGATGGAAACAGAGGGTAGCCAGGCGGCGGCTGCGGACCCTACCGGCCAGGGTCTTTCCATCAAGCTGAAAAGCCTGGGTCGGAAGCTAGTCGGGGAACAGGAACTGGCCATCCCGGTACCGGCGCTGGAATAGGTCCTGGAGCCTGCCCATTATTGCCTGCCTCTGCCCGGTGTTCATCATTGCACGTGTTCGATGAGCTTGCTGGCGCCAGGGCCTGGCCGTTATGTGTCCCTCTGGTAAGCGGGCTTGAGCAGCCTGAAGATCTAACGGGGTTTATAACCGGGGAGCAAGCCAGTGGATTTCAGTGAAAAAATAACGCGGTAAAGTTTGGTTTAAGGTTATGCCCGTGCTAAAGGAAAGGTTTAGCTGTCCGTAGTAAGAACCGAAAGGATAGCGTAGACCCCGCCAAAAGTGCGGGGGCATCCGGCCAGCAGAGAGAGGGTGAGGGGTTCTCAAGTGAACAATTCAGGCTGGGACGAAAAAAACCTGCGTAAGGTCTATACCCTGGCCTACCGCCTCACCGGCGATGGGCAGACGGCAGCGTCACTGGCAGAAGAGGTTTGCGTCCACCTTGCCAGCCAGGGAATAAGGCCGGATTCTCTCAACGCCCTGCCCCTCCGTACCCTCCAGGAGGCTGGCAGCCTTTACCTGCGCCGGTACCGCCACCTGCCGGCAGCCGGTCCAGCGCCTGCTGGCGGAGCCCCAGCGGGGCAACAGGCCCTGAACAACCTGCCGCCGGAAGAAAGGGTTGCCGTTGTCCTGCGGGATATGTTCCGCCTGCCCCTGCCGCAACTGGAAACTACTCTGGCCTGGCCCCAGCAGGAGGTGCAAGCAGCCCTCGCCCGCGGTCGCCGTAACCTCTGCCAGTACCTGGGTAACGGCAACGGCGTTTCCAGATAGCTATATCTAAAACAATATCGGGTCCCTTTTTAAGCACCATGCTTACCCTTACTACCTTACGTCTTCAAAACTGCAATAAAAAACAAGTTGTTNNAATGGTCACGCCGGCAAGATTGGGTTGCGGGCGAAGCCCGCTTTAGTTATCCAATTTGTGTCTATTCAGCCTGCCTTGCGGCCAATCTGATCATAATAGCTTGGGGAAGCCGGTACGGTGGCCGGTCAGGTTCGTGATGAGACGAGTGGACAACGTTGAAACTGTTAACCTGGATGGCTGGACTGAGCTGTTACTCCGTTTTGATAGATATCATTTGCTGATAGGGTGCAGGCGTTATTACCGGTTTCTCCCGATAATGACAGCGCCGCCGCAGGGGTAGGTGACCAATAATTCGCAAAAAATAATGGGACCTTCTTGCCTGCCCCTGGGCTTAAACAACGAAAAAGTGTTTGCCGGTAGCCATCTGCACCCTTTTACTTTTAAGCCACTGGTTTTCCGTCAGATGCGGGTTGAAGAAAAAAAGGGCGCCGTTGGTCGGGTCAACACCCTGCAGGGCTTTTTCAGCGGCTTCAATGGCCTCCTGATTGGGGGTTACCACGCTCGCCAGCCGGTTATTGGCCACGGATTCAAACTGGTAGGGTTCCATAATCACCTCATAGATCGTGTTGGGAAAATCAGAATGGCGGACCCTGTTAACCACGACGGCACCGACCGCAATCTTGCCTTCCTGCGGCTCTGCCTCTGCTTCCGCCTGAATGATCCTGGCCAGCAAAATGCGCTCCTCTTCGTCCGCCGGTATGATATAAGCGTTTTTTTCCTCGGTTGCAGGTTTGCGGATCGTCACTGAAGCCGGCCCTCCTCTCGCGGCAATTATTAACCTTCACTCAACCCTGCATTTCGCCCCCTGCCCGCAGCCAATAAGCGATGGCTTAACCCTCTTAAGAGTGGCCTATACGGCGTCACGCTTAAGCTGCCTGCAGCCAATAATCGATGGCTTAACCGCAAATGCCCCCGGAAGATGGTAAAGTCTCCGGGGTGCTTGCGCCTTTTTAGCCCCGTATCGGCAGGTGCCACGGTGGTTGACCCTCCGTCTTGACCGAAAATGGATCAGACACTGCAGTTTTCCCATATATAATATGACTGGCGCCATAAAAAGGTTCAGCGCCAGCTGCAGAGACTCTGGCAGGACCAGGTAACAGGCCGTTTTGCTTTAATGTATACTCCAGGGATTCCTGGGTAACATTAACAGACAAAAGCTGCTGCAGGGGAAAATAGGGCAAAATGAATATGAAATGGTTGCGTAACTTCTGGCAAACCAAGCAAAAGCCCCTCGGGAGCCGCCTGTTGGACGACCGGCTGCCCATCAGCGACCGTGAGGCTGTTGTCCAAAAGCTGGTCTTAAAACCCTCCCTCGCGGAGAACATTAAATTAATCAAAGCGGTTGCCGGCCCCTCGCCGGACGTGGTGTTAAGGCGGCTTATTGTGGGTGCAGGCAGGGTTAAAACTGCCGTCTTCCATATTGAAGACCTGGCCGACAGCCTGCTGGTTGAAAGGCTGATCCAGATGCTGGGCCTGGGGACGCGGCTGTCCCGTATAGGGCCGGCGACCGGGCCGGAGCTGTTTAGCCACTTTAAGGAGCATTTAATCCAATCGGCGGAAGTATCCAGGGTAGACACAGTCGACGCGGTGTGGAATGCTCTGGTGCAGGGTAATGCGGTAGTTATTTTTGATGGCATGGCCAGCGCCCTGGCCTGTTCGGCCCAGGGTTACGATAAAAGAGCAATTGACGAACCCCAGGCCGAAACCGTAATCAGGGGGCCCCGCGATGGTTTCATTGAAAGCATCAATACCAACATATCGCTTATAAGGCGCCGCCTGAAAACCCCCCACCTCTGGAGCGAAAATTTTACCCTGGGCCACCTCAGCCGTACCCGGGTGGCTATGCTCTATATCAAGGGCCTCGCCAGCGAGGAACTCGTCCAGGAGGTGCGCCAGCGGGTAAGCCGGATTAAAATCGACGCCGTGCTTGAAAGTGGCTATATCGAAGAGTATATCGAGGACAGCCCTTTCTCCATCTTTCCTCTGGTATTCCGGACGGAGAGGCCGGATCGCGTCGCAGCGTGCCTCCTGGAGGGAAGAGTGGCGATCATAACCGACGGGACGCCCTTTGTGCTCGTCGTGCCGATGGATTTCCCCATGCTCCTGCAGGCCCCGGATGACTATTACGAAAAGGTCCCCATCGGGTCTTTTCTGCGCTTAATCCGCCTGGCCGCTTTTGCCGGTTCCATTATTCTTCCCGGTATCTATGTGGCTGTCGTCACCTTTCATACGGAACTAATTCCCACCAATCTCCTCTTAAGAATCACCGGCGCCAAGGAAGAGGTGCCCTTCCCGGTTGTCTTCGAAGTCTTCATGATGGAGCTGTTGTTCGAGCTCCTGCGCGAGGCCGGCATCCGGCTGCCGCGGGCGATTGGCCCCGCCGTAACTATCGTCGGCGCCCTGGTGCTTGGTGACGCGGCCATCAG
>DFYS01000173.1 GCA_002383405.1 Moorella sp. UBA4076 | reverse complement strand
GCCAGGGTCTCGCGGTTATAACGCTTGCCCTGGCAGACCTCGCAGGGCACGTAAACGTCGGGCAGGAAGTGCATCTCGATTTTAATGATGCCGTCACCGCTGCAGGCCTCACAGCGGCCACCCTTGACATTAAAGCTGAAGCGTCCCGGTTTGTAGCCGCGGGCGCGGGCCTCCGGGGTGGCGGCAAAGAGGGTGCGGATATCATCAAAAACACCAGTATAGGTGGCCGGGTTGGAGCGCGGGGTGCGGCCGATGGGCGACTGGTCGACTTCAATCACCTTGTCCAGGTATTCGCAGCCGGTAAGGGCCGCAAATTCACCCGGGTTGGTGCGGGCGCCGTTCAGGCGCTGGGCCAGGGCGCGGTAGAGGATCTCATTGACCAGGGTGCTCTTGCCCGAGCCGGAAACGCCGGTGACGCCGATAAACAACCCCAGGGGGAAACTGACGTCGATATTGTGCAGATTGTGTTGCCGCGCCCCCTGGACGGTCAACCACTTCTCCCCCGGCCGGCGCCGTACCGGCGGCACCGGGATACGCCGCCGGCCACTCAAATACTGGCCGGTGAGCGAAGCGGGATGGGCCATTACCTCCCCCGGCGGCCCGGCGGCCACCACCCGGCCGCCATGCTCGCCGGCGCCGGGGCCGATGTCGATGATATAGTCGGCGGCGCGCATGGTATCCTCGTCGTGCTCAACGACGATAACCGTATTGCCCAGATTGCGCAGGCGTTTCAATGTGGCGATCAGGCGGGCGTTGTCGCGCTGGTGCAGGCCGATGCTGGGCTCGTCCAGGATATAGAGGACCCCCATCAGCTGGGAGCCGATCTGGGTAGCCAGGCGGATGCGCTGGGCCTCGCCCCCGGAGAGGGTGGCCGCCCCGCGGTCCAGAGTCAAATAGCCCAGACCTACATCGAGCAGGAACTGCAACCGCGACTGGATTTCTTTTAAAATCTGGCGGGCGATGATGGCCTCACGCTCGCTCAAATCCAGGTTGTGCAGGAACGCCGCGACCGCCTGCACGTTCAGTGCCGTCAGCTCGCAGATATTGAGGCCCCCCACTCTTACGGCCAGGGCCTCGGGCTTCAACCGCGCCCCCTGACAGGCCGGGCAGGGCTGCTGGCGCATGTAGTTTTCAATCTCCGCCCGCGACCATTCCGACCCGGTCTCCTGGTAGCGCCGCTCGAGATTGGGGATGACCCCCTCAAAGGGCGCTTCGTAATTGCGCCGGTCGCCGAAACGGTTGGTATAGCGGAATTTGATGCGCTCCCGGCCGGAGCCGTAAAGGATAATCTTGAAGTGCTCCGGCGCCAGGTCGCCGGCGGGTACATCCATACTAAAGCCGTAGTGGCCGGCCAGGCACTCCAGCATCTGCTGGTAGCCGTTGGTGCTGTGGCTCCAGGGGACAACAGCACCTTCTCTCAGGCTCAGGCCGCGGTCAGGGATGACCATGTCCGGGTCAACCTTCATCGTGACCCCCAGGCCGGTGCAGGCCGGGCAGGCACCGTAGGGGTTGTTAAAGGAAAAAAGCCGCGGCGTTATCTCCGGCAGGCTGATGCCGCACTCGATGCAGGCGAATTTCTCGCTTAACAGCACCTCTTCCTGGCCGACGATATCGATGAGGACAATACCGTCGGCGAGCTTCAGGGCTGTTTCCAGGGATTCCGCCAGGCGCGTGGCCACCCCCTCCCGTACCTGGAGGCGGTCGACAATAACCTCGATGGTATGCTTCTTGGTCTTCGCCAGGTTGATGGCCTCGCTGGTTTCGCGCACCTCACCATCCACCCGGACGCGGACGTAACCCTGCCTGCGGATCTCTTCCAGGGTGTTGCGGTACTCCCCTTTACGGCCGCGGACAAGGGGTGCCATCACCTGGAAGCGGGTGCCTTCCGGGCAGGCCAGCAGGCGATCCACCATCTGGGAAACCGTCTGCGGGGCAATGGGGCGGCCGCACTGCGGGCAATGGACGCGACCGATATGGGCGAAGAGCAGCCGCAAGTAGTCGTAGATCTCCGTCACCGTGCCCACCGTGGAACGGGGATTGTGGCTGGCCGTCTTCTGGTCGATGGAAATGGCCGGCGACAGCCCCTCGATGGCGTCGACATCGGGTTTGTCCATCTGGCCCAGGAACTGCCGCGCATAAGAAGAGAGGGACTCAACATAACGGCGCTGCCCCTCGGCGTAGATGGTATCAAAGGCCAGGGAAGACTTCCCCGACCCCGACAGGCCGGTGATAACCACCAGCTTATCGCGGGGGATGGTAACGTTGATATTTTTCAGGTTATGGGCGCGCGCGCCGCGGATGACGATTTTATCGGTGGCCATAGTCTACCCCCACCGGGAAATTCCCCGGGCCTATCGCCGAACTAAAACCCTGGCCCGGGAAAGTTACCTGATTTCTCCCGGCAGTATTATACCATAAATAGCAACGACGGCATACCTTAAGGGAATAGTATCCTGACCCGGCATAGCCGGAAC
Organism: Moorella sp. UBA4076; assembly: GCA_002383405.1. Classification (GTDB taxonomy): domain Bacteria; phylum Bacillota; class DSM-521; order Neomoorellales; family Neomoorellaceae; genus Neomoorella. The sequence goes on along the minus strand of DFYS01000173.1, from coordinate 991 downwards.
CAAACTTTGCCACGCCATTTTCTTCCCACTTTGCGTAGATCATTGGAATTAAGGGACTAATAATATCCTGACAGGGGCGAAAAATAATGACCGGGTATTTACCCGATCATGGTTTTTTAATAATAACCAACGTAGCCAAAAAAGATGGTAATAAATTCAAGCCCACCAGAATACAGGAGGTTTGTAGCAGCTACCTACAGATCCACAATTCTTGACATAACATAACAAATATGCTAGTATAACAGTATGGAACTATTAACCATTAGCAAGGCAGCAAAGAGGTTAGGCGTACACCCCAACAGTAAAGAAAGATTTACTGACTATCTACGGCGGTCTTTCTAAATAACAGCCGCCTCCAGGGGAAGCTCCTTGATATTAACATTGGGCATAAGAAAATTGAGCTTTTCAAAGCCAATTACTTTCCCATCTTTATCTTTGATTAAAATAACCTCTTCACCGGTTTCCTCGCATATATATTCCTTTCCCGGATCATCAAACCATACATTTAATGTATTTGCTTCCCTGTCATAATATAATCTTATTTTTTCCATACAAGCTCACCCTCTTTAATTTTATCAGTCAGATAAGCAGTAACAATATAGCCATCACCATTTAAATGCTTAACAACAACACATAAAAAATGGGCCGCCATCCATTTGTAATACATGTATACATTTTGGTCAACCTTACTTCTCCTGATTTCATCGGGATTTTTTAAAGTATCTTGAACCTCTCTTTCCTTATCCTTCATGCTTGGATGCTTTTCGTTTATTAACTTAAGCCAGTACTTTTTTGTTGTCCGAATCCTTTTGCTCATTTTGCTGAGTGCTTCAAAATATAGATTATCCATTGTTTGTTAATAATACCCCCGCTCAGCTGATAATTGCCAAGTCAGAAGGAAGTGGAGGCGAACTACTTTATCCTACTGCAAACATTATTATTTATTCTATCACAAAATGCCCCGCGTCAACAGGCGAAATATTATAACCCC
>DFYS01000108.1:5641-9291 GCA_002383405.1 Moorella sp. UBA4076 | reverse complement strand
CTAGCGCCCTTGAAAGGATTAATGGAAGAGTAAGCATCATTTCGACAACAGTGATGTAAAAGACATGACTTTGTCCATTATTCATAAAGCTGCTCAATGCAATCAGCCATACCACAATCAACCTTCCACCAATAGTGATCGCTCGTTCCATCGGGTTTTGATTTTAGTGGGTATTCAATTTATTCAACGATCAGTTTTCCCCGGAGCATGCCCATTTGGCATTGAAAGCCATATTCGCCTGGTTTATCAGGAGTAAATTCAACTGACACTTCCTGGCCTTCAGGCAATTTTGCGCTCTGGTTAAAATCCGGAAACAGCACCATTTCTGAACAGGTCGAACTTTCCTGACGCGTAAACCTCATGCGCAGTGGTTGCCCGGCTTTGACCACAATGATATCCGGGGTGTATCCTCCTTTAACGGTAATGGCCACTTCCTGGACACCACCTGCGCCGGCTTTAACTCTTGTCTGACCTTTGGGCGCCAGCCAGAAAAACCAGGCAATAAATAAACTGAGAGCGATGCCCCCAAGGGTTATGAAAATCTGAACAGGTGTCATTTCGCTGTTTCCTTATCTTTTCTGATGTTAATTAACTTTTGGCGAAGCATCTCGATGGTCGGCCAACCCTGTAAACCACTGGGCGTTTTATACACCCGGCAGTTCATTGAATAGGTAGATCGGTTTTCTGGCCAGAAATCCTTTCCATCAATCTGGAAGGAAGGCGATCCAAGAAATTTAGTGGTAGCCGCTTCCTGGTCAGCTTCAACCTTAATCGGGTTGATTGAATAATCCAGTTGTTCTTCCTTCAATGCAGCTTGAAGATTGGTCAGGGCTGTATTCCACGACGGGCAGCCATCAAAATACAACAGATTGATCGTCATGCTTGCCTCATTTGGCGCTGAATTTTGGGCGAAAACCTCGTAAGCGATTGGCGTTGCTAACCACAGTTACGGATGAGAAGGCCATAGCCGCGCCTGCCAGCAAAGGACTAAGGAGCACCCCAAAGAAGGGGAACAAAACGCCCATGGCAATGGGGACCCCTAAGATGTTGTAGATGAATGCGCCAACCAGGTTCTGCTTGATATTGCGCATGGTGGCCCGGCTGACCTCGATGGCAGTGACCACACCCTTCAGGCTGCCCTTGATCAGGGTAATATCTGAGGCTTCGATGGCCACATCTGTGCCGGTGCCGATCGCTAAACCAACATCGGCCTGCGCCAACGCCGGGGCGTCGTTGATGCCATCCCCCACCATAGCCACCTTGAGACCCTGAGCCTGGAGTTTTTTCACTTCTGCGGCCTTATCCTGGGGCAGCACCTCGGCCAGGACGGTATCGATGCCCGCCTGGCGGGCAATGGCCGTTGCCGTGCGCTGGTTGTCGCCGGTGATCATGACCACCTGAATGCCCATCTTTTGCAGCCGTTCGACAGCTGTCCGGGCGTGCTCTTTCAGGGTATCGGCTACGGCGATGACCCCGACGGCACGGCCGTCAACAGCCATGAGCATGGCTGTCTTGCCTTCTTCTTCGAGCTGCTCCATTTGCGTGGCCAGGTCGCCAAAAGCAATATGACGCTGTTCCATCAGGCGGCGGTTGCCCAGCAGCACCTCCCGGCCCTGGTAGGTGGCCCGGACACCGTGGCCGGGGATGGCCGCGAAGTCCTGCACATCCTCGATGGCCAGGCCAGCTTCCCCGGCGCCGCGGACGATGGCCTCGCCCAGGGGGTGCTCGGAGGGCTTCTCCGCCATCGCCGCCAGGCGCAGGACTTCATTCCTGTCAAAACCGGCGGCGGTAATTACGCCGGTAACGGAGGGTTCGCCTCTGGTCAGGGTGCCAGTTTTGTCGAAGACGATGGCGTTGAGCTTGCTGCTGGCTTCCAGGGCGCCGGTACCCTTAAAGAGGATGCCGTTCTCGGCGCCCTTGCCCGTCCCGGCCATGACGGCGCTGGGGGTAGCCAGCCCCAGGGCGCAGGGGCAGGAGATGACCAGGGTGGTTACTGAGAGCAGCAGGGCGAAGCCGAAGACGCCCACCTGGGCCAGGCTGTAAGGTGATAAGATAAAGTGGCTGTTCGGCCGGAAGAAGGCGTCGTAGCCGATAAAGAACCAGAATAAGAAGACGATGAGGGCCAGGACGTGGACGCCGGCGATGAAGTGGCCGGCGACAAAGTCGGCCAGCCGCTGGATGGGGGCCCTGGTGGCCTGGGCCTCTTCGACCATTTTGATAATCTGGGCCAGCGCCGTCCCGCTGCCCACCCGGGTGGCCCGAAACTTGAAGGAGCCGGTTTTATTGATAGTCGCCCCCACCACCTGGGCGCCGGGGCGCTTTTCCACCGGGATGCTCTCGCCGGTGATCATGGCTTCATCGACGGCCGAATAACCCTCAATGACTTCCCCGTCAACCGGGATGCTCTCACCCGGACGGACGACGACAATATCCCCCACCTGGACTTCATCGGTAGCAATCTCTACCTCCTGGCCGGCGCGGATGACCCGCGCGGTGCGGGCCTGCAGGCGCATGAGTTTACGGATAGCCTCCGAGGTGCGGCCGCGGGTGATAGCCTCCAGGTAGCGACCCAGGACGATAAAGGCGGTAAGTAAGGCGGCGGACTCAAAAAAGGTGGCGCCGCGCCCGCCGAAACCGGCCTCCGGCCACAGGGTGTTGAAGGTGGCGATGATGTAAGCGGCACCCATACCAGTGGCGTAAAGGAGGTTCATATCTGTAGCCCCGCGTTTAAGACCGTTCCAGCTGTGGACGAAGAACTGGCGGCCGGGCATAAATACCACCGGCGTGGTTAACGCCCAGAGAACATAGACATTACCCAGCCATTCCGGGACAAAGTAGGGGAAGATCCACATGTCGCGGAACATGCCGGCCATCACCAGGGTCGCCAGGGGCCAGGCGACCCACATGTTGCGGGCCTGGTAGCGGATTTCCCGCGCGCGCGCCTCTTTCTCCCGGTCCAGGGCAGCCTCGCCGGAGAGCTTCTCCGCAGCCTCGTAACCCAGGGCGTTGATCTCTTTTTTGATCAGCGCCCGGTCCACGGTGCCGGGGTAGTAACGGATGCGGGCCGACTCCGCCGGCAGGCTGACCGCCACCGCGGTTACACCGGGTATGCCCTGGACTACCTTTTCCACTTTGGCTATGCAGGCGGCGCAGCTCATCCCCCGCACGGTGAGGAGCATCTCTTCCTCCGGTACCTCGTAGCCAATCTCCTGGATGGTCGTGGCCATCCAGGGGATGCTGGCGCGGTCAGGGTGATACTCCACCGCAGCCTTGCCGGTAAGGAGGTTGACCTGGACTTCTTCAACGCCCGGCATATTACGCAGGGCCTTTTCGACTTTGGCCACGCAGGCGGCGCAGCTCATGCCCTGGACGGGCAGACTTACCCGCGCCAGGGCACCATTTGTTGATGCAGCCATTTTATCTTCACCTCCGAGATATTTATTGAAACTAATATCCTGGCGCCGGCCGCGGCCACTACCTAACTACCTGATTTTCGTGGTGGAGGCAAATGTTGGCGCAAAAGAGTCACTACCCAGCCTTTCTGGTGATCAGCCTGATAGCAATAGCCCGGGAAGCCTCTGGCATATTTATTTTACCTTTCCCCTGCCGGGCAGGTATTATGATTGGCGGGTATCTCGTCGGCACCATTT
>DFYS01000108.1:765-5634 GCA_002383405.1 Moorella sp. UBA4076 | reverse complement strand
AATTATATTTTTACCCCGGCTTGATGTCAATGAACTTCACAAAAAACGCACACTTTTATTGGCCTTGCGGTTGCGCTGATCTCAGCTGATGCCGCTGAGGCGGCAAGGGTGTCTGCCTGTTTGACATGTAGGCACAGCAATGGTATTATATAATTAAGCAATTACTTAATAATTGGGGGTGATTCCTGTGACCGCACGCGTGACTACCGAAAGGTTGGGAAAAAACAACGACCTCTGTGACAGTTTCTGCCCGTCGGCAAGTGTGGACCATCTTCGCGAGAAGGTGCTGGAAGTGGCCGGACTGTCGGAAATTTTTAAGGTGCTGGGTGACGAAACCAGAACCAAAGTCCTGTTCCTGCTGGCCCAGCAGGAGCTTTGCGTGTGCGATCTGGCGGCAGTTCTGGAAATGAGCCTGCCCGCCGTTTCCCACCACCTGCGGCTATTGAAGGCCCTGCGCCTGGTCAAGTACCGCCGCGATGGCAATATGGTCTACTATTCCCTGGACGATGAGCACATCCTAAACCTGATCCGCGAGGCCCAGGATCACTTCGCCGAGGGGAGATAGGTACTATTCATGGTAGACGCCCATGCCTGGCACTCAACTGGCATATCGCGGCTTTGTTTACCCACCAAGGAGCGAGCCGCCCGAGATTAAAGTGCCGCTATGCTGTGAGCAAGGAGGAACAGTGAATGCGTTATACTCTGGCTGAATTGGACTGCGCCAGTTGCGCCGCCAGGATTGAGCAAGAATTACGTAAGATCAAGGGATTGGAAGGGGTGACCGTAAACTTCGCCGGGCAGAGTGTGGAACTGCCCCCGGAACTGGCGGGGGCGGCGCGAGAGGCCATCGGCCGGGTGGAACCCGGCGTGCGGCTTGTAGAGCAGACCGATCGGCGGCCGGTGGCCGCAGCAGAGGAGAGGGAGGAAAAGAAGGCCCTCTACCTGATTGTGACCGCGGGGCTGCTCCTGGCGGCAGGTTTCCTCTTCAACCAGCAGCTCCACCGCACCGCGTACGCCTGGGCCGAGTATGCCGTGCTGCTGGCCGCCTACTTCCTGGTCGGGGGGCCGGTCGTCTGGACCGCCCTCCGCAACCTGGTCCGGGGGCAGGTCTTCGATGAGAATTTCTTAATGAGTGTGGCTACCATCGGGGCCATCGCCATCCATCAGTTGTCCGAAGCCGTGGCGGTGATGCTCTTCTACACCGTTGGGGAATATCTGCAGCAACGGGCGGTGAACCGTTCCCGCCGCTCCATTACCGCCCTGCTGGATATCCGGCCGGATTACGCCAACCTGAAAATGAACGGGGAAACCAGGCAAGTAAGGCCGGAGGAAGTGGCGGTGGGCCAGCTCATCATCGTCAAGCCCGGGGAAAGGGTGCCTCTGGACGGCGAGGTGCTGGAGGGAACCTCCTTCCTCGACACCTCGGCCCTGACGGGGGAATCCGTACCCCGCAAGGTGGAAGCCGGCGAAAAGATCCTGGCCGGGATGGTTAACACCGAGGGCCTCTTGACGCTGCGGGTGACGAAACCCTACGCCGAGTCTTCAGTGGCCCGCATCCTGGAACTGGTGGAGAACGCCGCCGGCCGCAAGGCCCCCACCGAACAGTTCATCACCGCCTTTTCCCGTTACTACACCCCGGCGGTGGTCTTCGGCGCCCTGGCCGTGGCCGTGGCGCCGCCCCTGCTCATCCCCGGAGCCATGTTTTCCGAGTGGATCTACCGCGCCCTGGTGCTGCTGGTCATTTCCTGCCCCTGCGCCCTGGTGATCTCCATTCCCCTGGGCTACTTCGGCGGCATCGGCGGGGCGTCCCGCCGGGGCGTCCTGGTCAAGGGGGCAAACTTTTTGGACGCCCTGACGGACCTCCACACAGTGGTTTTCGATAAGACCGGCACCCTCACCAGGGGTGTTTTCCGGGTGACACGGATCGTGCCATCCAACGGTTTTTCCGGCGAGGAACTGCTGTCCCTGGCCGCCCACGCCGAGGCCTTCTCCACCCACCCCATCGCTCGGTCCATCCGGGAAGCCTATGGCCGGGAGATCCCGCCGGACACGGTGGGCGAGTACCAGGAAATCGCCGGCCACGGCATCAGCGCCGTGGTGGGCGGGAAGAGGGTGCTGGCGGGAAACGACCGCCTGCTGCACCGCGAGGGCATCGCCCACGAGGTCTGCGACCTGGAGGGCACCGGCGTGCACGTGGCCGTGGACGGCACCTTCGCCGGCTACATCATCATTTCCGACGAGCTGAAGCCGGACGCCAAAGAAGCCATCGACCGCCTGAAGGAGCTGGGGGTCAAGCAGACAGTCATGCTTACAGGGGACGAGGAGTCGGTGGCCCGGCAGGTGGCGGAGTCCCTCGGGCTGGACGCCTACTTCGCCGAACTTTTGCCGGAAGATAAAGTGACCAAGGTGGAGGAACTGGCAGCCGGCCTGACCGGCCACCGCAAGCAAAAGCTGGCCTTTGTCGGGGACGGGATCAACGACGCCCCGGTTATTACCAGGGCGGACGTGGGGGTGGCCATGGGGGGATTAGGGAGCGACGCCGCCATTGAAGCGGCCGATGTGGTGCTCATGGAGGATAAACCCTCCCGGCTGGCCACGGCGGTGGAAATAGCCAGGTACACGGGCCGGATCGTAAGCCAAAATGTGGTGCTTGCTCTGGGGGTGAAGGCCTTCTTCCTGGCCCTTGGTGCTTTCGGGGTGGCGACGATCTGGGAAGCAGTCTTTGCCGATGTGGGCGTGGCTTTGGTGGCCATCTTCAACGCCACCAGGACTTTGTGGTATAGAACCAGCTCCTGAAACATTTCCTCATATCTTTGCTAAAATGAAAGTAGGGGAAGGGGTCATAGAAATTACGATGTTGTAACCCCAGGACCTAGTAAACAAGCTAAAAAAGCTGCCGGAGGAAGCTTGGCCTGCCCCACCCGGCAGCTTTTACAGTATTTTTAGTGCCCGTCGCCCTGGGAGCCCGCCCGGGGGTTAACCACAACAGCAGTTAAAGCACCCGTCGGGCAGACAGAAACACAGGCGCCGCAGTTACGGCAGAGCTCTTTGTCCACAGTCATGATGGGGAATTCCAGCTTGCGGGCTTTATAGGAACAAGCGGCCACGCAGCGCTGGCAGTTGGTGCAACCGCAGTGCAGGCAGCGGTTCGCTTCTCCTTTTCCGCTAAAAAGATCACCGTTAAGATTGAAGCCTCGCCCGAGGACGGGATATCTGAACAACAAATTGAGGAGACACTGCTAGCATTACGTGAGCTGGGCTTGGAGGAAGACGTAGAGATAGGATAGGTATTAGTACCTCACGTCCTCAAAACTGCAATATAAAACAAGTTGTTTAGGTTGCCATATCCAGCAAAGGAGAAATGNNAATGGTCACGCCGGCAAGATTGGGTTGCGGGCAGAGCCCGCTTTAGTGGGTATATACTCTTATGCTGGTTTCTATTCTTAAAGTCTCTGTATGGCAGGTTGAGTGCTGGGCGCCCTCCGGGAACCTGCTCACCCCGCCTATAATACTATCATTTTCATCCCTCTGCTGGTGCCACTCGCAAGCGGCATGGCCGTCTGCTCAGCCTACCTGGCGGTTATCTTGAGAGCAATAGCCAGGAAAGCCAATATGATGGCTGGACGGGTTCGTGATCCCAACGGTAGCTAGCGTCAGGGCGGCTCAGAGATGGTGGCCTGAGCAGTTAAAATCCTGCTATTAAAACTAAAACGAAAGGGCAGGAAATAATCCTGCCAGCGGCGATTTTTCTTTTAGCAAGGACAAAAAAATTACTTGTATCTGAGACGCTCACGCATCGGGACATCAACGAAGACTGCCTGCCTGTTGGCGCCGCCCTCCTGACGGCCCTGGCTGTAAAAACCCTGGCCGATCTACAAGCCATGTTTTTACTTGACCAACTGGGCCTAGCAGGATATATTAAATGCAGGGAGTGAGGGCGATGGAATATCCCATTTATGAAGCCAAGAAAAATCTCAGCTATATCCTCCATGAAGCAGGGGAGCACTTAAAACTTTTGCCCATTAAAAATGCCCAGCGCCATGATGCCACCCGTATCTGGGTAGTGGGGGAGCCGGTAATTGAAACAATCCTGGAGGGTTTACGGTGCACCCCTGAATGGGAAGAAGACGGAGAGCAGGGCCTTTGGACTGTTTATATCCCTGAACTGGATATCTGGGGCCAGGGGAAGACCAGGGCCGCGGCTGCTGATGACCTGGTGACAGCAGCGCTGGATTATGCCGCTGTTTATGCCGAAGATGTACCTTTTTATTTGCAGGTTGGCCGTAAACACCATCTTCCCTATATTTGGCGTCTGCTTTTGCTGGGAAAGGAACGGGAGAAGGTAAAGGAGTTTCTGGGGGTATAATGGGTTACACTTTCACTTTTGGTGATATCGAAAAAATATGTCGGGCATTAAAAATGTCACCGGCTAAAAAAGGCAGCCAGATATGGCGGGGAATGGGACCGGATGGGGGATTTAGACAGACAAGGATTGATTCCCACGGATCAGGCAAAACATTGGCGACGGGGGCAGCCAAACGGGTGGCGCAGCAGCTGGGTTTGCAACAGTGGAAGAAATGGCTGAGTTTCTAAAGGAGTTATAGTAAGTGAAGCCCGTGTAAAAAATATGTAAGCGTTCCAGGGCAGGAGAAGTTCCTGTCTTAATTATTTTACGGGCATGATTTAGCCCTTGATAGCGAATAAAAGGAGTACAATCGCGAGCGATACCCCGGTGACCGGGTGGAGCTGGTATTAAACATGGGCGGCAGGGTATAAGCGGTTAAGTGGTTTCTACTTGACCTCGATAACGGTCCCTGCTATCATCGATACAAACCGATAGACTTAGTTTAGATTGGGGGTTGAAAGATG
>DFYS01000108.1:0-684 GCA_002383405.1 Moorella sp. UBA4076 | reverse complement strand
GACCTCTCCAACCTGCAGCGCCAGATTCTCCACAGTACCGCTAGAATTGGACAACCCAAGGCGGCATCCGCCCGCGACACCCTGCTGGCCTTAAATCCAGCGCTATCCATCAATACCTATGAGCTGCGGCTGGGTAAAGATAATATCCTTGACATAATCCGGGACTATGACGTCATCGTTGACGGCGTCGATAACTTTCCTACCCGTTACCTCCTCAATGACGCCTGTGTTATGACGGGCAAAACCCTGGTGGAAGGCGGGGTTTTGCAATGGGACGGCCTGGTCATGACCATCAAACCCGGCCAGGGTCCCTGCTACCGTTGTATCTTCCCCGAGCCGCCCCCGCCGGGGTCGGTGCCGAGTTGCCAGGAGGCCGGGGTACTGGGTACGGTGCCCGGCGTCATCGGCTGCATCCAGGCCACTGAGGTCATAAAAATTTTGCTGGGGGTAGGGGAAACACTGACCGGCCGGCTGCTGGTCTATAACGCCCTGGAGATGCGCTTCCGGGAGATCAAGGCTGAACGTAACAGCAATTGTCCCCTCTGCGGCGAAAATCCCCGCATCCGCGAGCTGGAAGAGTACACCTTTGTCTGCGAAACAAAAGGCGGCAGTTAAAAATGAAGGATGGCTGTCGCTTATAAGCAGATAGATTTTACGGAGCCGGGCGAATTAGAGATTAAGGCA
>DFYS01000054.1 GCA_002383405.1 Moorella sp. UBA4076 | reverse complement strand
TTTTATAACCATGATTCCCCTGCAAAAACCCCTTCGCTATCGTCCTGGTGGAGGAAGCTTGCTATTTCAGGCCCGAAAATCAAGCTGATTTGGATGCCGTAATCGCTGGATGACCCTATTCCGCGGTCCTAAGTGGGGGCTGATAGCATAGTAACAATCTAATAAAGGCTTTTTGCAGCAGAATCATAGCATCCATATGCATCCCTTGCGGCGGCCTGAAATGGCAGCCAGACCATATAATGCGGCATCTAATGCATGGCCGCCATCCCGTTGCCGGGGGAGTAGGATGCGGATAAAATGGCAAAAATAACAGAAGCTAACGATTGCGAGGTATACCTGTGGCGGCAAAATGCAGCGAAATCATCGCCATCATGGAAACCCTGGCTCCGCCGGAGCTGGCGGCGGAATGGGATAATATCGGTCTCATGCTCGGTTCGCCGGCAGCTGAGGTGCGCCGCATCCTGGTCTGCCTGGACGTCAACCTGATCGTAGCCGAAGAAGCCGCCGCCCGCGGTGCCAACCTTATCATCAGCCATCACCCCCTCTTTTTCCACCCCGTAAAACATTTGTGCTTTGACGAAGCGCAGGGGGAGCTGGTCCGGCGCCTGGTCCAGAATAACATCATGGTCTATTCGGCCCACACCAATCTCGATAGTGCCGACCTGGGGGTCAGCTACCACCTGGCAGCCAGGCTGGAACTGGAGGATATCCAGGTTCTCGCGCCCACCAACCGGGAAAAGTATTTTAAACTGGTCACCTTCGTACCCGAGGACCACGAAAAGGTGGTCCGGGAAGCCCTTACCCGCGCTGGGGCCGGATGGACCGGCAATTACTCCGACTGCACCTTCCGGGTGGCCGGTACCGGCACCTTCCGGCCCCTGGCCGGCACCAGCCCCTATATCGGCCAGGAGGAAAAGCTGGCCGAGGTCAAAGAATACCGCCTGGAAACCATTTTCCCTACCGCAAGGTTAAAGGAAGTCCTCCAGGCCCTGTTTAAATCCCATCCTTACGAGGAAGTGGCTTACGACGTCTACCCCCTGGCCAACGAAGGACCGGCCCGGGGTATCGGCCGCATAGGAGCCTTACCCCGGCCTGTATCCCTGGAGGAACTGGCCCTGCAGGTCAAAGAAACTTTGGGGGCAGCACGGGTCAATGTCGCAGGGGAAAGAGAACGCAAGGTCAGGAAAGCGGCCGTTTGCGGTGGCGCCGGCAGCGACGTGATGGCTGTTGCCCGCGCCGGCGGCGCTGACGTCCTGGTCACCGGTGATTTAAAGTTTCACGAAGCCCAGGCCGCCGCGGCGATGGACCTGGCGGTCATCGACGCCGGCCATTTTGCTACCGAAAGGATTATCGTCCCGGCCCTGGTGACCTACCTGCAGGAACAACTTCAGGAGCGCGAAGTCATGGTCCTGGCTTCCCAGAAAGAACAGGAGCCCTGGCACGTATTTTGAACCCTGGCATGTATTCTAAATACGGGGGGATTATGATGGGCCTTAGCAAGCTGTGGGAGTTGCAGGAAATGCAGCTTCGCCTCCAGGAACGGCAGCGCCAGCTGCAGACATGCAGCCTTGCCCGTGAACTGAAGCGGGAAAAGGATCGCCTGGAAGCATGCCAGGAAACCATCCGGGAGAAAATGCAGCAACAGGAAGATTTAGCCCGGCAGCTGGCCGGCCTGGAAGGGTACTGCCAGCAGCTTTCCACCAGGAGAAAGCAGCTGGAAGGCAAACTCTACAGCGGCGAGACCAACAACCCCAAAGAGCTGAATAGTATTCAGCAGAAGATGGATACCACCGCCGGCGAGCTGGCGCGGGAAGAAGATAAGGCGATGGAACTACAGCTGCAGCAGGAACAACTGGAAGGATGGTTAAAGGAAAACACCAGCAGTTTTCGGGCCGCAAAGGCAGCCTACCGGGAAAAATTGGCCCAGTACCGCACCTGGCGCGAAGGCCTGCAGCAGGAAATCGACGTTCTGGCTGTTAATACCGCCCAGATGGAAGGAGAAATTGAGCCAGGCCTATTATCCCTCTATACCACCCTGCAACACCGCCTGGGGGTGATGGCTATCGCCCGGGTGGTCAAAGGGACCTGCAGCGGCTGTCACCTGGTCGTACCGCCGGTGCTGCTGCGAGAGGCCCGCAACGGTAAATTCATCTACTGCGAAAGCTGCGGCCGGTTGTTGCTGCCGTAGATTGACTTCGTTGATTTCACGGCAAAAACCTTTGCGCGAAGCTTCTGGCGGGGGTAAGCTCATTCCACCCCGGATCTCCATTAACCCCTCCGTCATGAAACCTGCTTAATGACTGCTGGCACCATACCTGTTATTATCCCGTTGCAACAGTTTTTTTCTTTGCTCGCGCTGTGACGATAATACTATCAACCTGCAATACTGCGTACCTCTGTAGTAGCCAGTTTGGCTTGATACATGAGCCTGTAAACCGGCGCGATATCCAGTTAATACCATTGACATATTACTGGAGAGGATGTTATACTAAGTATCCCTTCAGGAAAAGTGAATACAAGGCTTTTGAGTAAACCGGATGGTCGCGGGCGTGCAGCGCGCTTCGCGCGTCAGCGCCCGAGGAAAGTCCGAGCTCCGCAGGGCAGGGTGCTGGATAACGTCCAGTGGAGGCGACTCCAAGGATAGTGCCACAGAAACAGACCGCCCGGCACTCAACTTGACAGGTGAAAGAATCTCGTCTACTAACCGCCTGTATCAAAAGGGCTGTATGTAGATGAAAAGTAACTGCTCAGCCTGCTAGACGTAAGCCTGATTGCATAGTCCGCGGGTTCATGATAGCCGGCGGGGTTTGCTATACTACAGCAGGCAGCACCCTGGGTAGTAACGATGAAAATTCAACTGTCAGGTTGGGTGCCGGGCAAGGGTGGAAAGGCGAGGTAANNCCCCACCTGGAGCAAGACCGAATAGAGGGACAAGAGGGGTGGCCCGCCCCGTCCCCGGGTAAGGTCGCTGGAGGCGTCAGGCAACTGGCGTCCAAGATAGATGACCATCCAAGACAGAACTCGGCTTACA
>DFYS01000023.1:2915-4348 GCA_002383405.1 Moorella sp. UBA4076 | reverse complement strand
CTTGTTTTTTATTGCAGTTTTGAAGTCGTAAGGTACTAAGGGGTGATTTTATTTTGGCCAAAGGGGCAAACGATTTGAAAGATATTACCTTAGCCTTTCCCCTGTGGACCAGGGACTTTATCCTATTATCCCTGGCTAACCTTTTTGTCTTTACCGGGTTTCAGATGCTTATGCCTACCCTGCCTAAATATGTAGCCGCCCTGGGCGGGAACAGCCTGGTAGTAGGTTTGACCATCGGCATCTTCACCATTTCGGCGGTGCTGGTACGGCCCTGGCTGGGGCGGGAGATGGACCGCCGTGGCCGGCGCGGTATCTACCTCCTTGGCCTTTTGATTTTCGTGCTGGCGGTACTGGCCTACTCCCTCGCCACCTCCATTTTGATTTTACTGTTTTTGCGTCTTATTCATGGGGCAGGTTGGGGCGGTTCTACCACTGCTGGTGGGACCATGGTGACGGACGTCCTGCCGCCGCAACGGCGGGCGGAGGGGATGGGTTACTATGGTCTCTTTTCTAACCTGGCCATGGCTATTGCCCCGGCCCTGGGGCTGGTCCTCCTGGAGCAGGCCGGTTTTAAAATCCTCTTTCTGACATCGGCCGCCCTGGCCCTGGCCGCGGCCCTGGTAGTCAGCAGGGTAAAGGTACCCCCGGTAGCCAGCCAGGGTGGGCCGCCGCCGGCCCTTTTTGAACCTCGGGCCTGGCACCCTTCCTTGATTGCTTTCTTCATGACCATCAGCTACGGTGGGGTGGTAACCTTCCTCACCCTCTACGCCGCCGAGCGCAACATAACCAATATCGGGCTTTTCTTCACCTTTTATGCTGTGGCGCTGATGCTTATCCGGCCCTTTGCCGGGATGGTGGCTGACCGGCGCGGACCGGCCCTGGTAGTGGTTCCGGGCTTGCTGGCCACTGCCCTGGCCACCCTCCTCCTTTCCCTGGCCGGGAATTTCCATGTTTTCCTGATAGCGGGGGTACTTTATGGCTTGGGTTTTGGTTCTGTCCAACCTACCCTCCAGGCCATGGCCGTGGCTGGAGTTGCTCCCAACCGCCGCGGCGCGGCCAATGGCACCTTTTTTTCTGCTTTTGACCTGGGGATCGGCCTGGGGTCTACCCTCCTCGGGGCGGTAGCCCAGTTTACCGGTTTTGCCGGCATGTATGCGGCAGCCTCCCTTTTTAGCCTGGTGGGGCTTATAGTTTTCCTCCTGGGGCAAAAGGGGGTTAGCACATCCCAGCGGTAGAAATTGTCAGGGTCGCGGCAGCGGCAACGCCGCTATTTGTGGCATGGTCGCGCCGCGGGCTGCCGCAGCGGTATTGGAATATTGACAGTGAAAATACGCAAGCTAAAATAAAAGGCAAAGGGTTTCACCCCGCGGGTAAAACCATTAGCGACCTGCTTATAATAACCGTCAGCACTGCAATAAAAAAAGGGTAACTAC
>DFYS01000023.1:0-2838 GCA_002383405.1 Moorella sp. UBA4076 | reverse complement strand
AGATTGGGTTGCGGGCGGAGCCCACTTTAGAGTCATTTCCTTATCAAAGCATTCGTCGAGACAAAGATAAGCGAAATATATCCGCACGTACCTTACCCTTCAGGGGGCTTTAGCCGTTAAGAGCATCAGTGCTGCCGCCCCGGTGGTATCAGTGATCGTCATTATACGCAAGCAGTTCTCCCTGGGTCCACAACTCGTACTCGCTCAAATCAAGCTCATCGCTCCAGCTGATACCATAGCCACCGGCATCGACCCGCACCATACTAAAAATAATAGGATCTCGCAAAATATCAAAGGGCGGCCTGGCGATCAGGGGTTTCATATCGTATTTTTTAACCTGATCATTATTGAAGGTGACAATAAGCGTATAGTCCTTTGAAGGTTTAATATCTTTAACCCGGGGATAGAACATACACTCACCCTTTCTAGTCGCGTGAGGTACTCGCACTCTTTCGCGTGGGGTTCATTAATCTCCTTACTCCAGACCGGGAAGCTGCTTAAATTCCTTAGTATTCCACATTTTCTCCAGTTCCCTTTGATGCATTTCAGCCCATTCGACGATAAGTTTTCGGGCCCGGAATGGCATATCGCCTTCGATCATCGTCAATGTTTGGATGTTGAAAATAGCATTGTACTCACCATAGAGAGCGTGAAAATGGGGTGGTAGATGCTCGTTAAAGAACATCTTGATGATAATACCATAAAAACGAGCTATGATTGGCATTGTACCCCTGCCACCTCCTGCTTTATAGAACTGATTATATCTTTCTTTTCTCTCATTCTCAAGCTAAAACACTATGTATCACGTGTTTCACGTTTCCCTCGCGCCATCATATCAGCCCGGGCTTCTACGGCGATGCGGCCGTCGGGTAGCTCGGTATGAGCCTCCATCTGGAAGAGGCGTCCCTTTTCCCTTATGATGCGGCTGACGCATTTGATTTTTGCGCCGATGGGGACGGGGTGGCGAAACCGTACCTCCAGGCGGCCGGTAACCGCCCGCAGGCCCCGGCCTTTATCCAGGTGGTTGGCAATCAACTCGTCCAGGATGGTGGCCACCAGGCCGCCGTGCATGATGCCGTTATAGCTTTCATGGTAGCGCGTCGGGATGAAATAGGCCGCCCAGGTGCCGTCTTCCTGGGCAAAACACTCCAGGTGCAGGCCGATGGGGTTGTCAGGACTGCAGCCGAAACAGAAATTATCATCCATAATGATGTGTACACCTCCGCAATTTGAATTGTAACTACCCAACCTGCCGGCGGTCTATATGACAACAGAAGCCCGGTAATCCTGTCCGATGTTCGGCCGGGTTCATACCCCCGATAGCAGGTAGCGCTGGTAGTGCTTATAGATAGCGATGGTCTTAGCAGTTGCTGGAAATTAATAATGGTAGCCTCCGGCTGCAAACAAACCGCATGATTCTCGCGATTAAAGCGAATGTTTGGTGGGAATATCTACAGGTGGTGACGCCAGGGAATCGTTCCAGCAATTAATTAGTAACTGCTCAGGGCACTACCATCTTAGCCGCCCCAGCGCCACCTGCTGTCAAGGTCATAAAAACCAGGCCGTTATCGTATGAGCTTTTCTGGTATTGCTGTCAAGCTGACCGCCAGCTGGGCTGAGCAGTTACATTAATTATAGCAAATCGCTGGCGTTTGTTAAGGGGTAATAATGGCCAAGCAGTGCTGACACATCAACGAGTACTACGAACTCATGGGCTGGGACCGCCAGGGCCGGCCGACGCCAGCCAGACTGGCCGCCCTGGGACTGGATAAACTGTGGCGGGAAGTTAGCTAAGCCGCCGCGCCAGTTATCAGGTGGAGCAAAATAGGTAGGATTGCACCCGTTAGCCGCCGCTCTTCCGGCAGCTACCCCACCTCAACTATCAGGCCAGGTAAAATCGGCCGGGCTGCACCACCTCGCAGTAAACCGCCTGGCAAGGTCCGCACATACGGGCGTAGTACCGGTTAAGCCAATTCCTCCCCTTATATATAGTGGGGAAGGTTCGCCCCCTGCCCCCATTTCTCAGGATACGTTATGACTATATAAACATAACGGCAGATATTACCTTCATTTATCTCCTTCGAAAATGGATTTCTGCCATTAGCATGCTTCTCGGGATGAAGCAGGTTCTCTTTTGTGCCACTTCTCGCCTTAAACTTGAACGAACTCGGCCGGCGATGGTGCGTTTTCAAAACTTAAGCCTTCGGCCAAGAAAATTGCGGCCAAGCTGATTCTCAACCGGCCTCGTTCTTCTGACTCACCGAATATCGTCTATAGCGACGCCGACCTTTTCCTGGCCGTACCGGCCTGCACCCGTTCCGCCTTTGCCAATGCCGGCCAGCTCTGTATTTCCGTTCAGCGGGTTTATGTCCAAAAAGGGATCTATGACGAGTTCTGCCGGCGGGCGGTGGCGCTCACCCGTACGCTCAAAATGGGTGATCCTCTGGAACCGGCTACTGACATCGGCCCGATGATCAGTGAAGCCGAAGCCCGGCGGGCGGAAAACTGGATCGAAGAGGCCGTCGCCGGCGGCGCCCGGGTGCTGGCAGGCGGCCGGTGTCAGGGCGCCTGGCTGGAGCCCACCATCCTGGCGGATGTAACTCCTGCAATGAAGGTCTGCCGCCAGGAGCTCTTCGCCCCGGTTTTCAGTATCGCACCTTACGACACCATTAATGAAGCCATCGCCCTGGCTAACGACTCCCGTTACGGCCTCCAGGCCGGGGTTTTCACCAATTCCCTGGATGTGGCCACCCGCTGCGCCCAGGAGCTGGAATACGGCAGCGTCATCATTAACGACGTGTCCACCTTCCGTGCCGACCTCATGCCTTACGGCGGTGT
>DFYS01000119.1 GCA_002383405.1 Moorella sp. UBA4076 | reverse complement strand
GGTTCCATCGGCATGCTGCCCTCAGCCAGCATCGGCGGGGAAGTAGCCCTCTACGAGCCGGTCCACGGGTCGGCGCCGGATATTGCCGGCCAGCAAAAGGCCAACCCCCTGGCGACCATCCTCTCGGCAGCCATGATGCTCAAATACTCCTTTAAAATGGACAGCACGGCGGCAACCGTAGAAGCGGCCGTAGCCCGGGTGCTGGCGCAGGGCTACCGCACGGTGGATATCTATCAGCCGGGGACCAACCTGGTGGGTACAGCGGCAATGGGCGACCTAGTCCGCCAGGCATTACAAGAGGGATAAAAGCATGGGTGAAAAAATCTACGTGTATGATACAACCCTGCGCGACGGCAGCCAGGGCGAAGGCATCAGCCTGTCGGTGGAAGACAAGTTGAAAGTGGCCGCCCGGCTGGACCGCCTGGGAGTGGATTATATCGAGGGGGGCTGGCCCTGGGCCAACCCCAAAGATATGGAATTTTTCCTGCGGGCGCGGGAAATAATCTGGCAACAGGCGCAGCTGGCCGCCTTTGGCCGCACCCGCAAACCGGGTGGTAAAGCCGCCGAAGACGCCAACCTGCTGGCGATTAAACGCGCCGGCGTCAGGGTGGCGACGATCTTCGGCAAGTCCTGGGATCTCCATGTTACAGCGGCCCTGGGAACAACCCGCGCGGAAAACCTGAATATGATCGCCGACAGCGTCACCTTCCTGGTGCAGGCGGGGCTGGAGGTCATTTATGACGCCGAGCACTTTTTTGATGGCTACAAGACCAATCCCGACTACGCCCTGGCGACCTTGAAGGCTGCTGCCGCTGCCGGCGCCGCCTATGTGGTCCTGTGCGATACCAACGGTGGCTGCCTGCCCGATGAAGTGGCCGCCGCTGTTGCCCGCGTGCGCCGGGAGATTGCGGTACCGCTGGGCATCCATACCCATAACG
Organism: Moorella sp. UBA4076; assembly: GCA_002383405.1. Lineage (GTDB taxonomy): Bacteria > Bacillota > DSM-521 > Neomoorellales > Neomoorellaceae > Neomoorella. Next base: position 5,818 of record DFYS01000119.1, on the reverse strand, counting down.
ACGGCGACCTGGCGGTGGCCAATACCCTGGCCGCCGTCAAAGCCGGTTGCCGCCAGGTGCAGGGAACCATTAACGGTTTCGGTGAGCGCTGTGGCAATGCCAACCTGTGCGCGGTGCTGCCCAACCTGGAGCTGAAGATGGGTTACCACTGCCTGCCGCCCGGGCAATTGGCCCTGCTAACGGAAACCTCCCGTTACGTCAGCGAGATTGCCAACGTGGTGCCGCCGGGCAACCAGCCCTTTGTCGGTTACAGCGCTTTTGCCCATAAAGGCGGCATCCACGTCAGTGCAGTACTGAAAGCCTCCCACACCTACGAGCATATCCGTCCCCAGCTGGTAGGTAACGAACGCCGCATCCTGATGTCCGACCAGGCCGGGGCCAGTAACCTGCGCTGCAAGGTGGAGGAAATGGGCCTGGACCTGTCGCCGGATAAGGAACGGGCGGTCATGAACGGCATCAAGGAAATGGAGCGGCGCGGCTACCAGTTCGAAGGCGCCGATGCCTCGCTGGAGCTGTTTTTGCGTAAAACAACGGGTGAATACCGGCAGCAGTTTGAAGTGGAATACGTCAAGGCGCAGGTGGAAAAGCGCGCCGGCCAGGAAGCCATCGCCGAAGCCATAGTCAAATTACGGGTCGGAGATCAGGTGGTCCATACCGCCGCCGAGGGCAATGGTCCGGTTAACGCGATGGATAATGCCCTGCGCAAGGCTCTGGAGGAGGTTTTCCCGGCTATCAAGCGCATGCGCCTGACGGACTACAAGGTACGGGTGCTGGATGAAAAGGATGCCACCAGCGCCAAAGTGCGGGTGCTGATTGAATCCCGCGACGGCAGCAGTTCCTGGAACACCGTCGGCGTTTCCACCAATATCATCGAGGCCAGCTGGGAAGCCCTGCTGGACAGCATGGAGTACGCCCTTTTGAAGCAATCGCGGGAGTTAAACAAAAAGGCAGCAGTAACCTGAAAGCCGCGGCAAAAGCCAGGCCTTTACCCGGCCTGGCTTTGTTGCTGGTAGCAGTTCAAGCCATTATTATTTTCAGGGTAGACGCCCCTGCCGCTTGCGAGCGGCACCAGCAGAGGGATGAAAATGGCAGAGTGTGGGACTTCAATCAGGAACTGGNNTCGCCTCTCACATCCCACCTCTATTTTCAGGGTAGTTACTGTTGCGTATTATTCTTGTCCTTGTTCATATCCGCGGGGGGCTGGGGCCTGGCGTACTGCCAGCGGTGCGGGGTGACAGCCGGGAGCTGCAGGTCCTGCTCCTTTTTTATATTCGGGTAGATGAACAGGTCACGGAGGCTTTCGATCAGGCCGCCGGTGAAGGTCAGTCCCTTTTCCAGCGTGTGCGGGTCGCCGATGGCTTTGATGACAATGGGATAGAGGAGTTTCTGGCTGTTAACGGTGATATAGACCTGTGCTCCTTCCTCTTTGTCAGCAATAGCAGTAAAAGTACCGATGCGGTATTTGTTGATTGCAATGGCCTCAGCCCCGGAAGCCCATAGTTCGTTGACGATATCCACCAGGTCCTCATACAGGAGGGGGGAGTCACCGGTGATGGTTACGGTAATGCCCGGGCCTTTGACCGGTGCCAGCCCGGTATTGATCCGCAGCCAGGCCAGTTCTTCTTCCAGGGCCGCCACGGCGTCGTTATCTGCACCGGAACCGGCGCGCAGGGTAAAGAGCTGCTGCTGCAGCTGGGCGATCTCCTCGTGCAGCTGGTTGCGCTTGGTGCTTAAGTTTTTCCACATAGCGACCAGATCCTCGGTTTTCTGGGCTTCCAGGGAGCTGGCGAGCAGCCGCTGGGTACGGAACTGCAGCGATAGTAAGAGCCCCAGGATGAAAAAGACGAGGGTCAGGGAAATGGTCCAGTATTTGCCTTTCAACACTACTCTTCTCCCCCTGACTGTGGTAAGCGGGCATAGTCATGGCGCAAGCCACCCTTGTAAGCAGGCAGGTTCAGCGATGGGGGCCTGCTTACCTTCACCGGGAAACCCCGGCTTTTCAGGTAAGCGAAGTCCAGGGACTGCTGGACGGCCGTCTCCAGCACCTCCGGGTTACCTATCGCCCGGATTTCGTAAGGCGGCGCCAGGCGGGTGGAATTTACCAGGATTACCGTACCAACACAGCGAATGTCCGAACTGTTGACGATGCGCTGGTCGTTGACAGCAATAGCCTCCGCCCCGGCGGCCCTTAATTCATTAACCAGGTAGAGGACGTTTTTATCATGGATGATATAGTTTTCCGGGTTATAGGTCGGGGAGCTGTTCTTGGCGGCCTGGGCGCCGGCGTTATTATCATCCAGGGTGACAATAACCCCCGGCCCGGTTACCGGCACCAGGCCGGCCAGGAGTTTCAGGGGATCCAGTTCCTGCTGCAATGCAGCCAGACGGCTCTCGCCCCGGGCGCGGTTCTTCTGCAGTTCCTCGATTTGGCCGCGCAGGCCGGCGATGGTGTTTTCCAGGGAGGTGTCTTCTTTTTCCAGGGCATGGATAATATCAATCAGGTCCGGGTCCTGTTCGGCCTGGGCGACGGTAGCCATGTTGGAACGCCACTGCCAGGCAACCAGGAGGCCGGAAAAAATACTGATGAATAATAGGGAAAAATAAAACTTGCGCACCGTGACACCCCCGTATATGAGATGTGAGATGTGGGAAGTGGGAGTTTTGGAAGGAACAAACCCAGCTTATTTAAATTGCTGGCATAACTCTTGATACGATGGTTTCTAAGCCTTAGCCGCTTAACGCAAAATTTGAGTGCCGGGGGCATAACTCCCAACCCGATGGTTTATAAACTTAAGCTACTAAACTTATAATTGAGTGCTGAGAAACCCCTGTTCTCTCCTTTTCACCTTTGCGCTGATGGCGCCAGTTGCATATCAGAGGCGGTTTTTTGCCCCGGTGGCTTACGGCGGGGTGCCGTCATCAGGGTCTCCGTTATAAGGTTATTTTAAATGAAGTGAGAGCCGGTGGCAACTAGAAAAAACGGGCAGGCTGAAAAAGAAGGGATTCCGCCTCCATCTGTCGAATGAAGAGCGTTGGCCTCCATATACTAAACCAGAAAACTAGAGCCAGCGGGAAAATTTGGGGTGAATGGCTTGGTGACCCTGTGGCGCTACCTGTTATCGCTGAATATCTTCGACCTGCTGCGGCTCACCCTTGATATCAGCATCGTCGCCTATGTCATCTATAAATTTATCATGCTTATCAGGGGTACCCGCGCGGTGCAGTTGATCAAGGGCCTGGTGGTCCTGGTAGTAGCCTCGGTTATTGCCGAGCGGCTGCAACTGACGACCATCAACTGGCTTTTGAGCCAGCTGCGCCTGGTGATTGTCGTCGCCCTGCCGGTTGTTTTCCAGCCGGAATTGCGGCGCGCCCTGGAGCAGCTGGGCCGGGGCAAGTTTTTTGCCCGCCCGCTGACGGTCCTGGGTGCCGAGGATATGGAAAAACTGATCAATGAGCTGGTACGGGCGGCCCAGGTGTTAGCTAAAAACCGTACCGGTGCCCTGGTAGTGGTGGAGCGGGAAACGGGCCTCAATGATTATATCGAAACAGGCATCCGGGTGGATGGCGTGGTCTCAGCGGAGTTATTGATCAATATTTTTGTGCCCTTGACCCCCTTTCATGATGGGGCGGCTATTATCCGTGGCGACCGAGTGGTGGCAGCCGGCTGCTTTTTGCCCCTTTCCGAGAGCCCATACTTAAGCAAGCAGCTGGGTACCAGGCACCGCGCCGCCCTGGGCATCAGCGAAATATCGGACGCCGTGATTTTGGTGGTCTCAGAGGAAACCGGAACCGTTTCTGTGGCCGAAGGGGGTAAGCTAACCCGCTTCCTGGACGAGAAAAACCTGAAGGAGCTCCTGCAGAGTTTATTATTACCGCAGGTTAACCATAATACTTCCTTCTGGCCCTGGAGGTCTTGAGATGCTGGAGCATTTGCGGCAGAATGGGATTTACCGCCTGCTGGCCGTGGTTATTGCCATTATTTTATGGATGTATGTTACCGGCGAACAGAATCCCAGCAAGGAAGCGGTCATCAGGGTACCCCTGGAAACGGAAAACCTGGCCCGGGAACTGGTGGTTGCCGGGCGTCCGGACGAGGTCCAGGTACGAGTGGAAGGCCGCCGGGCCACTGTGGACAACCTGTTATCGCGCGACGTTCATGCTTATGTCAACCTGCGTGACGTTAAAGTGGGCGCCAATGACCTGCCGGTGCGGGTCGAAGTACCGGCAGGGATCAATATTGTGCATATTAATCCGGCCCAGGTGACGGTAAAAATAGACAAGATTGAACAGGCCCAGTTTCCGGTCCAGGTAGCGCTGCTGGGCACGCCGGCCAGCGGTTACCGCGCCCTGGAACCGGTCCTCAAACCATCCCAGGTGCTGATCTCCGGTGCCGCTGGAGCCTTGAAGGATATCGGCCGCGTTTATGTGGAGGCCAAAATCGATCAGGCCAGCGGCAATTTCCTCGCCCAGCTGCCGGTCAAGCTGGCCGACCGCGAGGGTCGCCCGTTGCAGGAATGGCTGACCGTTGACCCGGAAGTGATTGAAACCTTTATACCCGTTGTCCAGGATATGCCCAGCAAAATCCTGGCGGTGCGCCCCCAGCTGACCGGCGAGCCGGCCCCCGGCTATGCCGTCCAGCGGGTCATCCTGCAGCCGGAAGTAGTGGAGGTCTTTGCCCCTTATAACTATCTGGCGGCGCTGGATTATATCAACACGGCCCCCGTTAATATTGCCGGGGTGACGAAGAATTTAACTGTGGACACCACCCTGGAAATACCGGCCGGCGTCCAGGTGAGTAATTTCCCGCGGGTGCGGGTGGTAGTAGAGATCGGCAAAGCCAGCGCCCCCGCGGCAGCCCCGGCGCCATCCGGCAGGGCGCCGTAAGCATGAGCCGCAAGCCGGTTGCTGGTGTTACGTGATGATCAACAACATCCAACCGGTTATCATCAAACCGTAAGCATGAGCGGCAAGCCGGTTGCTGGTGTTACCGGCAAATCCTGCCGGGAGGGCGCGCGATGGTGGCAAACGGTGCCCCTAAGGCTGTTAATACCTGGTATATACCCGTCCAGGAGCCCGGGGATTGCGTAGAGGTTCTGGTACCGGCATCATATACTGTAACAGGCAGGTAGCGACAGAGAAAGGTGAGGACATGGGTAAACTCTTTGGTACTGATGGTGTCCGCGGGGTGGCCAACCGCGACCTGACGCCGGAGCTGGCCTTCCGCCTCGGGCGTGCCGGTGCTGCCGTCCTGGCGGGGAGCGGCGGCCGGGCGCGGGTGGTAGTCGGCCGTGATACGCGTATTTCCGGGGATATGCTGGAGGCCGCCCTGACGGCCGGCATCTGCTCTGTGGGCGGGGATGTCCTGCGGGTCGGGGTGGTACCCACCCCGGCGGTAGCCTGGCTGACGCGGGCGCTGGAGGCCGAAGCCGGAGCGGTTATCTCCGCCTCCCACAACCCCGTAGAGGATAACGGCATTAAATTCTTCAGTACCAGCGGCTATAAACTCCCCGACCCGGTGGAAGAGGAGATTGAAAGATTGACTCTGGCCGCGGATGACAACCTGTCCCGGCCGGTGGGGGTGGAGCTGGGACGGGTACGGGAGATAGAAGAAGCCGCCGAACGCTATATCGCCTATGTCTGCAATACGGTCGGCCGCGGATTGGCGGGGATGCGGGTGGTTCTGGATTGCGCCCACGGTGCCGCCTGCCGGGCGGCCGCGACTGTTTTCCAGCGTCTGGGGGCGGAGATTTTTCTCTTGCATAATGCCCCTGATGGGACTAATATCAATGTAGGTTGCGGCTCCACCCATCCGCAGGTG
>DFYS01000104.1 GCA_002383405.1 Moorella sp. UBA4076 | reverse complement strand
ATGCGCCCTCCGGGAACCTGCTTCACCCCGCCTGCAATACTGCCATTTTCATCCCTCTGCTGGTGCCGCAGCGGCGGCATGAGTGTCTGCTTCTCCTGCCTCCTGTTTAGAACAGTCCCCTGACTTTACCGGTCTCGACATCGACATCGATGCGGCGGTAAGCCGGGTCGGAGCCCGTACCGGGCATCAGGCTGATGCTGCCGGTCATGGGGCACAGGAAGCCGGCGCCGGCAAAGATTAATACATCCCGCACCGGCAGGGTCCAGCCTCTGGGCACTCCCTTCCGGGTCGGGTCGTGGGTGAGGCTCAGGTGAGTCTTCACCATCATGGTAGCAAAGTCCCGGTAAGCCGGGTTGGCCTCCAACTGCCTGGCCTTGGCTTCAGCTTCCGGTGTCCAGGAAACGCCGTCGGCGCCGTATACCTCCCTGGCGATCACTTCGACCCGCTGCCGCAGCGGCATGTCGAGCGGGTAGAGGAACTTGAAGTCGACTTCTTCCCGGCTGGCGTCGACAACGGCATCCGCCAGTTCGAGAGCGCCTTCGCCGCCTTTGAGCCAGTGCTCGGACACGGCACAGCGGGCGCCGGCCTGCTCCACATACCGCTTGATCAGGGCAATTTCTTCCCTGGTGTCGGTATAGAAGGAGTTAATGCAGACCACGGGCTTGATGCCGGACTTCTGGACAATGCCGATATGGTGCAGCAGATTGCCTATACCCTTCTCGACGAGTTCCAGATTCTCCTCGGTATATTCCGCCGGTATCGGCCGCCCTGGTACGACTGTAGGCCCGCCACCGTGCATTTTTAAGGCGCGGACAGTGGCCACGATTACCGAGACATTGGGCTTCAACCCGCTGAGGCGGCTTTTGACGTTCCAGAACTTCTCAAAGCCGATGTCCGCACCAAAGCCGCTCTCGGTGACATGGTAGTCGAACATCTTCAGGCCGATGCGGTCGGCAATAATGGAGGACTGGCCGACGGCTATATTGGCGAACGGCCCGGCGTGCACCATCACCGGCTGGTATTCTACCGTACACATGAGGGAGGGGTTAATGGTATTGCGCATCCAGGCCGTCATGGCACCGGCTACTTCCAGGTCTTCGGTAGTTACCGGGTTGCCCTTCTTGTCGTAGGCCACAATGATTTTGCCCAGCCGTTCCCGCAGGTCCTTAAGATCCCGGACAATGGCCAGGATGGCCATCAGTTCCGAGCTCACGGTGATGCCGAAGCGGGACTGCATCATGTAGCCGTCCATGCGGCCGCCGATCCCCATGATAATATTGCGCAGGCCCTGGGCGGCGAAGTCGATCACCCATCCCATCTGGACGTTGGTGGGGTCGATGTCCAGACGCCGCAGGTTGCGCCTGGACAGTTCCGCGTCGTCGTAGTTGCGCTCGTGCTGCATGCGGGCGTTCAGGGCCACCATGGCCAGGTTGTGGGCATTACCGATGTCATTGATGTCACCTGTCAGGCCCAGGGAGAACTCGGTCATGGGAATGGCCAGGGCGTTGCCGCCGCCGGCAGCCGTACCCTTGATGTTCATGGTAGGGCCGCCGGAGGGCTGGCGGATCGCGCCGCCTACATGATAGCCCCGCTTGGCCAGGCCTTCGACGAGGCCCATGGTGGTGGTAGTCTTACCCTCTCCTAACGGAGTAGGGGTAATCGCGGTAACCTCGATGTACTTGCCGTCCGGCCGGTTCTGCAGGCGTTCCATAATCTTCATGAAGTCCAGCTTGGCCAGCCTGCCGTAAGGGATAACTTCCTCTTTCTGCAGGCCCAGCTTGTCCCGCCATTCTTCCGGCACAGGCATGTTTTCTTCGGCAACTTCAGCGATTTGCCAGTCGGCCATTTTGGTTGGATCGTAAGGCATTGCTTAACCCCCTTCTAGATATTAATACGCTTACCGGCCAAACAGCGCCTGACGGCAGCACTTCAGCAATAAGAATTCGCCCTGATAATAGAATTTCCTTCCTGAAAGAAAAAATAATTCCCCGCGGATGCTGGCCAAATTTTATTTTGACGATTCGAGGGAGTCGACATAATACGTGGCCATGATGTAACAGGCCGGACTCTCATGTCGCTGTCACAGCACCAGCATGAGGATGAAAATGTTAGGAGAGCGAGCGGGGTGAGGCAGGTTCCCGGAGGGCGCATTATTGGACGCAATTTTTAACAGTATCTTAAAACTGTTACCCTTGCCGGGTACAAAATCTTGCGGTACAATGAAACGGTACATATAAAGAAAGGGAGAGGGCGGTTTGGTGCTCAAACGGTGGCTACAAACAGGCGATCGCTATCTGTTTTGTTATTTTAATCAGCGCCTGCAGTGTTCCCTGTTGGACCGGACCATGCCCTGGTTTACCTTGATGGGGAGTGCCGCTTTTGTCCTGATTTTTTCCCTGGCGATGGCCCTGCTGGGCCGGGAGCAGACCCGCCAGGCCGGCTGGCAGGCGATGCTGGCCCTGGCAGGCAGCCATCTGGTAGTCAGGTTTTGTAAGAATACGATCGGTCGTTGTCGCCCTTACCTCACCCTGCCCGGGAGCCGCTATCTCGCCCGTCCCTGGCAGGATTTTTCCTTTCCCTCCGGCCATACGGCGGCCAGTTTTTCCCTGGCCATAATTTTTGCGCTGCACTTCCCTGCTTTTACCTGGCCGCTGGTGACGGCAGCTGGTTTGACCGGTATCAGCCGCATGTACGTAGGCATGCATTACCCTTCCGATGTCCTGGGCGGCGCCACCGTGGGAACCTTTTTCGCTTATATAATAGCCTATAACTGGCTGTGGTAGAGCCAGGAGGAAGATATGATACGATGCAACCCAAAATAAGAATTACCAATTTAAATTTTTATTATGGCACCAATTGGGCGCTGAAGGATATCAACCTGGAAATCAGGCCCAATGCGGTAACGGCTCTGATTGGTCCGTCGGGGTGCGGCAAATCCACTTTTTTACGCACCTTGAATCGCCTTAATGACCTGATTGAAGGGGCGCGCCTGTCCGGGGAACTCCTCCTGGATGGCCGCAATATCTATGCCCCCGATGTGGATGTAGTAAACCTACGCAAGCGGGTGGGGATGGTTTTTCAGCGCCCCAATCCTTTTCCGATGTCGATTTACGACAATGTGGCCTACGGCCCCCGCATTCATGGCATCCGCAACAGGAGAAAGCTGGATGAAATTGTTGAACAGAGCTTGAAGAGTGCCGCCCTCTGGGATGAAGTAGCCGACCGTTTACGGCAATCAGCCGTGGGTTTGTCGGGGGGACAGCAGCAACGCCTGTGTATCGCCCGCTTGCTGGCTGTCGAACCGGAGGTTGTGCTCATGGACGAGCCATCTTCCGCTCTCGATCCCATCTCCACCCTCAAGATCGAAGAACTCATCCGGGTGCTTAAAGCGCAGTACACCATTATCATTGTTACTCACAATATGCAGCAGGCGGCCCGCGTTTCCGAACACACAGCCTTTTTTCTCAACGGGGAGATGGTGGAGTACGATGAAACGGAGATTATTTTTACTAAACCACGTGACCAGCGCACGGAGGATTATATCACCGGTCGTTTCGGCTAAAAGACTTTTTAACCCGGAAGGATGATTTTTTAGCCTGTAACAGGTGACAAAGGGAGGGTGAGGTGAGTATAATGGAGGATAACAGAACTACAGGAGGGCTGGCCATGGCCACCACAAGGCAGGGCTTTCAAAATTCCCTGGAGGAGCTACAGCAAAACATCCTGCGTATGGGCAGTATTGTGGAGCAGGTGATTGCCCAATCGGTGGAATGCCTGGTCCGGCAGGACGCTAAAATGGCCCGGGAAGTGGTTACCGGCGATGTCGTGGTTGATGACCTGGAGCTCCAAATCGAAGAGCAGTGTTTGCGGCTCATCGCCACCCAGCAGCCCATGGCCAAGGACCTTCGTAGAATCGCCGCCGGCTTTAAAATTATTACCGATCTGGAACGGATGGCGGATTACTCCGTCGATATCGCCCGTACCGCCGAGCGCATCCTGGAAACGGGCCAACCCTTGATTAAACCCTTGATTGATATTCCGCGGATGGCCGAACTATCCCAGGTGATGGTGAAACAGGCTCTGGATGCCTATGTGCGTGAGGATACGGAGCTGGCCTATACCGTAGCTAAAGCTGACGACCAGATCGATATGCTGCACAACCAGGTCTTCCGGGAGCTGCTGGTTTTTATGATGGAAGACCCCCGCACCATCAGCCAGGCGACCTACCTGCTTTTCGTCAGCCGCTATCTGGAGCGGATAGCCGACCATGCCACCAATATCGCCGAGGAAGCCATTTACCTGGCTACCGGCGAAAGAAAAGAATTGAATGATTAGTGCCCGGGTAATAGCTCCGGGGGAAGCATCTTTTCGGCTTGAATAAAGCTGGCCGTGAAAAAGGCCACCACTCCTGCCAGGACGGCGGCACCCAGGAAAAGGGGCAGGCGTCCCATGGTCATAGCCAGGCCGAAAGCCGGCGGTCCCAGGGCGACACCAAAGAAGCGCATCGAGCCGTACAGGCAGGTGATGCCGCCCCTTTCTTTAGCACTGACACTGGTGATCAGGGTATTGACAGAGGGCAGGACAATACCAGTACCAATGCCCATCACCACCGTGGCCAGGAAAAAGGCATAGATGTTAGCGAAAAACCCCATAACCACCAGCGCACCAGCATTCAGGACCAGGCCGGCAACGATGGCTATCTTCAGCAGGTTGCCGGTCTTTTGCTGCATATAACTCCCGGACAGATAAGAAGTCAGGGCCATGGTAGCTACAGGAATGGCGATGAGCAGGCCCGTATATACACCGCGGATGCCATAGGTCGCTTCCAGGATATCCGAGACGTAGCTTAAAACCCCGAACAAAATAAAAAGGACCACCATGCCGGCCAGGATACACCCCAGGACCGAGAGGCCGCGGGTCTGAAAAGTAAGACCAAGGTCGCGGAAGTAATCGCGGAAAGCCACTTTTTCTTTCTTTTCTCCCGCCGGTTCCTGGACCCCAAACCATACCGCCAGGCCGACGGGGACGGCCAGGAGGCCGTAAATAAAGAAAGGCGCGAACCAGGCGATCAGGCCGGCCAGGGAGCCGGCAATGGGGCTGACGACCTTACCTAGGCCGTTAGAGGCCTCCAGTAAACCCAGCGTCTTGGTCCGCTCTTTGCTCTGGAAGATGTCGCCGGTGAGGGCCATGGCCAGCTGGTAGGTGCCGCCGGCACCGATACCCTGGAGGATGCGGCTGCCCAGGATGAGGTAGTAGGGAGAGGTTGCCAGCCAGGCAGCGAGGCCGGCCAGGATGCCGCCCAGGCCGTAAATGATCAGCGCCGGCGCCATGATGACCTTGCGGCCGTAATAATCGGACAGGAAACCGGCAAAGGGGATGACCAGGCCGGCCGGCAGGGAAAAAGCCGTAATGAAAAGGGTGACCTGGACCAGGCTGACATTCAGGGTAGTACGCATCGCGGGCAGCAGGGGGACCAGCATCGAGTTGCCCAGGACCATGATAAAGGGTACGGCGCACAGGATGGCGAAGGGTAATTTCATCGCTTGCTGCAACGTGAATACCTCCCGGTAAAAAGGACTGCTTCTATTCTCTCCCCGCCGGGCATAAAAAATAAGAGACAGAATTGGGGGGAAATGATCGTGTTTTTCTTTTTACCGGATAAACACGTGCTGGCGATGGCGGCAGTGCGCGTCCTGTCCAGTATGATCGAATTGTCGGCGGCTGTACTTATGTTGAAATTAAACCGGGTGGACAGCGCTTTAAAAATAAATGCCGTCCTGGCTCTGGTAGGGCCTACAGTTATGCTGACGGTAACCGCGCTGGGATTGTGGGGTCTGGCCGGGAAAATCCCCCCGGTGAAGATGCTGGCGATAATCCTGGGGGTGGGCTGCATCTTTTATGGCGTCCGCCGTTAGGTCCTTACTTCCGAACAGCGGCATCAGGTGGCAAGAAAATAATGCGGCGTGTTTGGTTTAAGGCTATGCCGGGTCAGGGATGGTGGGGTCACAGTCGTCTGACCTGTGAAAAAGTACCGCCGCTAAAAGCGTAGCTACCCTGCCGGAGCGGGCATAAAGATAGAAAAGCAAACTAAATATTCCTCACAGGGGAGGCATAATTATGCTCGCAAAGAATACCTGGCAGGGAGTGCTGGAATTTCCCATCGGCGGGCGTCAGCAAAAACCCCGGCAAAAGGGATTGACCATGATCATCGACAAAGGGTTGGGGCTGACCGATTTTAAAGAACTGCTGGAGGTGGCAGCACCATATATCGACTTTATTAAACTCGGTTTTGGCACCTCAGTTTTCTACCCGGCCGCCATCCTGCGGGAGAAGATCCGCCTGGCGCGGGCCGCCAGGGTGGATATTTTTCCCGGCGGCACCTTTTTTGAAGTCGCTGTCCTGCAGGGGAGGCTGAACCTGTACCTGCAAACCGCCAGCGAACTGGGGTATACTTTTATCGAGATCTCCGACGGTACTATTGACCTGAGCCGTACCGTACGCCTGGCGGCTATCCGCCAGGCGCGGGCGGCGGGATTCGGCGTCATCACCGAAGCAGGCAAAAAGGACCCGCGCGATGCCGTCAGCGAAGCCTTGATCCTGGATCAGATCGCCTGCGACCGCCAGGCCGGCGCCGACTACGTCATTGTCGAAGGCCGGGAATCGGGCCAGGGAGTGGTTATTTACGATGGCCGCGGGGCACTAAAGGAAGATGTCCTGGGGAANNAACGTCAACCTGGGCAATGTCCAGCCCGGGGACATCCTGGCTCTGGAAGCCCTGCGGGTAGGCTTGCGCGGTGATACCCTGCGGGCCACCCTGGAAATGGATGTGAGAGGTGAGAAGTTAGAGGCGGGAATAGTGTAGGAACCGGCTATGCCGGTTCCTGATTGAAGTCTGCCACGCTTTTATTTTCATCCCTCTGCTGGTGCCCGGCACTCAATAAGACGCAGTTGAGTGCCGGGCATGACTGTCTGCCCAACTACGCTAAATCAGGAAGTCGCCGCTTCGCGTTTTATATCTGCGGCCTTTGCAGTCCTGGCAGGAATCTGGCCTTCGGTCGCGAATATTTATCAAGCCGGCATAATTGGAGGTGCGAGTTTTTGGAGATAGATGTCTTTACCACTTTAAACGGGATACCAGATGAAGCTATTGCCAATAAAACAATCATTGTTGTTGATGTTTTACGGGCGACGACTACCATCACCGCAGCCCTGGCGGCCGGGTGCCTGGAGGTAATTCCGGTGCTGACGCCGGAAGAAGCGATTGAGATGCGCGAACGTCTGGGGGATGAGCGGGTGCTCCTGGGCGGGGAACGCAATGCCCTGAAAATACCGGGGTTTGACCTGGGCAACTCGCCCCTGGAGTATACGGCAGAGGTTGTAGGCGGGAAACGGGTGATTATCACTACAACCAACGGCACCAGGGCGATCCGCCGCGCCGCCGCCGGACACCAGGTTTTTCTGGGGGCGATGCTCAATGCCGCGGCGGTGGCGCGGGTTGCTGCCGGCGAGGCAGCGGATATAACTATTATCTGCGCCGGTACTCGCGACCGCTTTTCCCTGGAAGATTTTTTAACAGCCGGTTTGCAGGTTGAAGAGCTTGCCGGCCAGGGGGAATTTACCCTGCGCGACGGCGCCCTGGCTGCCAGGGATTATTACCTTTGCCACCGCGCCGACCCGGCGGCGGCCATGAAAGCCAGCTCTCACGGCCAGCTGCTGGCTGAACTGGGATTATCCGCCGATATGGATTTCTGCGCCCGGATGGGGACTACGGCGGTTGTCCCCCAGTACAGCGGCGGTATTATAAAAAAAGCAGGTTTATCCTGATCGGATGTATTGTCACCGGCGCCCCGGCATATATATGGGAATGAAACGGCTGGTTTAAGGGGCGTCTGCCGATGAGCGCGGCAACGGTAATCCTGTTGCTCCTGATGCTATTGGGCATCCTGGGTCGATCGAACATTATAGCTGCAGCGGCGGCTATTCTATTGTTACTCCAGTTTACCAATTTACAAAGGATTTACCCGCTGCTGGAACGCCGCGCCCTGGAGGCCGGCCTTATTTTTCTAGTGGTTTCAGTCCTGGTACCCTTTGCCGCCGGCCGGGTAGCGCCAAAGGATATGCTCGCCTCCTTTGTTACGGTCCCCGGCCTGATCGCTATCGCCAGCGGGATTATTGCCACCCATATGAATTGCCAGGGCCTGGAATTACTGCAGCGCTACCCGCAGATGATGATCGGCATGGTGATTGGCTCTATTGCCGGCGTGGCCTTTTTCGGCGGTATCCCCGTCGGCCCCCTTATGGCCGGCGGTATTGCCGCCCTGCTGATCCAGCTGGCGACCTGGTTGCGTTAAATATTTGTAACTACCCTGAAAATAGCGT
>DFYS01000071.1 GCA_002383405.1 Moorella sp. UBA4076 | reverse complement strand
CCTTCTGCTGGTGCCGCGCCGGCGGGAGGGCCGGGCCTCCTGCCTCTATTTTCTCAGGCCGCACCCTGGTATTGCAGCCGCTCGATAGCGACAGCCCGGCCGGTTACAGGATCAATGTCCACCAGCACCGCTTCCAGCTGGATAACACCGCCGGCAACTTCAAAACGCACTGGCAGCTGGGTGAGGAATTTTTTAATAGCAAGCTCACTCTTGACCCCCAGAACCGAATCGCGGGGGCCGGTCATGCCAACATCGGTGATATAGGCCGTTCCCCGCGGCAGCACGCGGGCATCAGCCGTCTGGATGTGGGTATGGGTACCGATGACAGCACTCACCAGGCCGTCAAGATACCAGGCCAGGGCTGCCTTTTCCGAGGTTGCTTCGGCATGAAAATCCACCAGGATCACCCGGGTCTGAGCGCTTACTTCTTCCGCCAGCTGCCGCCCCAGGCGCAAAGGACAATCCAGCGGCGGCAGAAATACCCGCCCGGCTAAATTGATAACGGCTGCCTGCTGATCTTTATTGACCTTCACAAGGGTATGCCCCCGGCCAGGCGTGCCGGGCGGGTAATTGGCCGGACGGACAATCTGTTCGTTCACTTCCAGAAGGTCGACGGCTTCCCGTTTATCCCAGACATGGTTGCCCATCGTCAGGATATCAATGCCGCCGGCAAGCAGCTCATCAGCGATATCTGGAGTGATCCCATTGCCGCCGGCGGCATTCTCTCCGTTGGCCACTACCAGATCCGGCCGGTACTCCTGGAGCAGGGGCGGCAGAAGTTCGCGGATCGCCCGCCGGCCGGGCCTCCCTACGATATCGCCAATCATTAGGACCCGCAAAAGAATTCCTCCGTCTATTAGCTGTTATTTATTAAAGACCATAACCCGGCCTTCCTCACGAAAGGCGATCAACTGCCGCTGCGGCACCGTCCCCCTTACACTTTCCAGCATGCGGTCAATCAGTTCTTCCTGGATTAGCAATTCCTCTTCCATCATATGATCGTTGTTTTCCGTTGCCAGGCTGGTATTAAATTCATCCCGTACCAGGGCGATAATCAAATTGATTTCATCGCGGGAAAGGGTGGTTACATCCCGCTGCACTTCCAGGGCCATCAACCGGTCATAAGGGGTATACTTCAGGTTAATAACCTGCGCTTCCCGGTCCTCCAGGTAGTTGTATGTCTCCAGGGACTTGCGAAATTTTTGAGCAAACCTCTCCAGTGGCTCCCTCTCTAATGGTTTAGTCAGCATAAAGGTAAAACGCAAAACCTGTTCCTGGGGTTCGTAATTGATAGTCCCCACTTCTGGATAACGGACCAGAATAGAGATGAGAAGGCCGATACTGTCTGATACTTCACCGCCGTGTTTATACTTCAGGCTCAAGGTAAACACCTGCCCCATATTTATGTATGATGGTCGCTGCTAATAAGACACTACTTCTGCACCTGCAAGCAAAATCCTGCTTACCTTGTCCTATCGCGGGGATTAAAATTTAATGGCAGAGATGGTAAAACTGCTGCCACCCCTGCCATTAAACTATTTGGCATAATCAACGGCCCGGGTTTCGCGAATTACGATCACTTTGATCTGCCCCGGGTATTCCATTTCCTGTTCAATCTTTTTCACAATGTCGCGGGCCAGATGTACGGCCATGGCATCATCAATCTTATCCGGCCGCACTAAAATACGGATCTCGCGGCCGGCCTGGATGGCGTAAGATTTTTCCACGCCGCTGAAGGAATCAGCAATTTCCTCCAGCTTCTCCAGTCGTTTGATATAGGTCTCCAGGGTCTCCCGGCGCGCTCCCGGCCGGGCTGCTGAGATCGCATCAGCAGCCTGCACCAAACCAGCTTCCAGGCTGCGCGGCTCAACATCGCCATGGTGAGCCTCGATAGCATGGATTACATCCGGAGATTCCCGGTATTTTTTCGCCAGCTCCACTCCCAGGGCGACATGGGGGCCTTCAACTTCAAAGTCGACCGCTTTACCAATGTCGTGAAGCAGGCCGGCTCGTTTGGCCAGCTTGACATCGGCTCCCAGCTCGGCCGCCATGGCACCAGCCAGGAAGGATACTTCCAGGGAGTGTTTAAGGACATTTTGACCATAACTGGTACGGTATTTTAATTTACCCAGCAAGCGCACCAGCTCCGGATGCAGCCCGTGCACACCGGCCTCGAAGGCAATTTGCTCTCCCTCTTCACGGATCTTTTGCTCCAGTTCCCGCCGCGATTTCTCCACCATTTCTTCAATCCGCGCCGGATGAATACGGCCGTCAACAATAAGTTTTTCCAGGGCTATCCGCGCCGTCTCCCGGCGAATCGGATCGAAGCTGGAGAGAATTACGGCTTCGGGTGTATCATCAATGATGAGATCGACACCGGTCAGGGTTTCCAGGGCGCGGATATTGCGGCCCTCACGGCCGATAATCCGCCCTTTCATCTCATCACTGGGCAGGTTGACAACTGATACCGTGGCTTCAGCCACATAATCAGCAGCGCAATGCTGGATGGCGTGGGTAATAATCTCGCGCGCCTTTTTGGCTGCCTCTTCTTTGGCTTCTGTTTCAACCTGTTTGACCATCAGGGCGGCTTCATGTTTTACTTCATCCTTAACATTCTTTAACAGGATGGCTTTCGCTTCTTCGGTAGTTAACCCAGAGATGCGTTCCAGCTCAATCACCTGCTGCCGCCGTAATTCTTCCAATCCTTCCTTTAACTTCTGCGCCACCTCCTCCTGCCGGTGCAGGGTGGCCTCCTTACGTTCTACGGCCTCCGTCTTGCGGTCCAGAGCCTCTTCCTTTTGCATCAGGCGCCGTTCAAAACGTTGCAGCTCATTACGCCTTTCCCTGTTTTCCTGCTCGACCTCATTACGGATGCGGTGGGTCTCTTCCTTGGCCTCCAGCACCGCCTCCCGCTTTTTGGCTTCCGCTTCTTTTTGGGCTTCTCCAATAATAGCGGCCGCAGCCTTCTCCGCCGCAGCGATCCGGGCTTCCGCCAGGTACTTGCGGATGGCATAGCCACCGGCTGCGCCCACCAGAAAAGCTAACAGGATATAGAAGATATATTCGATTGTCATTCACCTCCCCTGCATAAAATAAAGCCGGGTTGAAACCCGGCCTGGAGTTAGGCACACCAACCACAGATACCCCTATCAGGTTCAAAACCAGGAACAATAAGCGCCTGTTGGGACCTAAAAATACAGCCTTCCTAATCCTATTTTCAGGTCAGAATGATATATTCCATCCAGGCCAAACCTGGTAGTGACATCTATCAATAAAGGGTTATGGCGGTGATCCTGCACCTAGTTTCTCCCAACCCTATTTTATAGCTTTCAAGCGCCGCTGTCAATATCCGGCCGGGCGAATTCGGCGGTCACCCGGTGCACAACGTCGGTATCAAAGCCGCGCTGCCAGAGAAAACGCGCCAGGCGCTGGTAATAATGCTCCCTGCTCTCACCCTGGCGCCGGCGGTATCTGGCGGCTATTTCCCTGGCTGTATCGAGCTCCCCCGCTGGAGTCAGTATCGTGCCTGCCACCCTGGCCGCCAGGGAACCGGGCACGCCGTGCCGGCACAATTCCTGCTGCAGGCGCCGCCGGCCCATGGGATGGACCGCCAGGCGGTAAGCCGCCCAGTCGCGGGCAAACCGGTCGTCATCCAGCAAGGCAGATACCTTTAACCGCTCCAGGGTCGCTGTCACGACCCCGGCGGGGAAACCCTTTTGCTCCAGCTTCCGGAGCATTTCCGCTTCGCTGTGCTGGCGGCGGGCCAGTATTTTCAGGGCATAGTCCCATGCGGCAGGCGGCAGGGGGTTATTCGCCTGCTGCTCCTTCATTTTCCGCCACCGCATGGTCTTTCAGCAACCCGGTTTTAATACGCAGCTGGTTCTCGATGCCGGCAGCTATCTCGGGGTGTTCGCGTAAAAACTCTTTGGCTGCTTCGCGTCCCTGTCCCAGGCGGTCTTCCCCCAGGGAATACCAGGCACCGCTCTTGGTGACGATATCCAGCTCTACTCCCGTATCCAGGAGACAGCCTTCGCGGTCAATACCGCGGCCATAAATAATATCAAACTCCGCCTGGCGAAAAGGGGGCGCCACCTTGTTTTTTACCACCTTGACCCGCGTGCGGTTGCCGATAATCTCTGTTCCTTGCTTCAGCTGCTCGATGCGCCGCACGTCCAGGCGCACGGAGGCGTAAAACTTCAGTGCCCGCCCGCCCGGTGTTGTTTCCGGGCTACCGAAAAGTACCCCCACCTTTTCCCGCAGCTGGTTGATAAAAATAGCGATCGTCCGCGATTTAGAGATAACACCGGCCAGTTTGCGCAGCGCCTGGGACATCAGCCGCGCCTGCAGGCCGACATGGGCGTCGCCCATCTCCCCTTCCAGCTCGGCCCTGGGTACCAGGGCGGCAACCGAATCTATTACAATAACATCGATGGCGCCGCTACGTACCAGCGCTTCAGCGATTTCCAGCGCCTGTTCGCCGGTATCCGGCTGGGAAACCAGCAGGTTGTCAATATCAACCCCCAGGTTGCGGGCATACGTCGGGTCCAGGGCGTGTTCGGCATCGATAAAAGCTGCCGTACCGCCGTTGCGCTGCGCCTCGGCGATGACGTGCAGGGCCACCGTCGTTTTGCCGGAGGATTCCGGGCCGAAGATTTCCACCACCCGGCCGCGGGGCAAGCCCCCCACCCCCAGGGCCAGGTCCAGGGGCAGGGCGCCGCTGGAGATGACATCCACATTGAGCCGCGCTCCCTGTTCCCCCAGTTTCATTATCGAACCCTTGCCGAAATGCCTCTCGATCTGGAGCAGCGCATTATCCAGAGCGCGTTGCCTGTCCGATAAAACCATTATGTATACTTCTCCTCCTTTGGATCTGAGATATGAGAGGTGGGCAAGCTCACTGTCAGAACCGGCCGGTATACGGCACCACCCGGGGTTAAGCGGCTCTCCATAAGGTCCACCGCGGTCACCCTTTCCCGGCCCCAGGATACACCGGCCAGGCCTTCCAGCCGGGGTTTAAGCGCGCCGGCAACCCCCCCGGGCCGCAAGCGGCCCAGGGTTACATGAGGAGTAAAGGAGTCGGCGGCGAACCCCAGCGACCGCAGCTCTTCGCTCAGTCGCCGCTGCAGGTTATATAAAGGCGCCGCTGCTTCCACCCCGGCCCAGATAACCCTGGGGTTGCGCCAGCCGGGGAAAACCCCGGCCCCCCTGACCTCCAGCCACCAGGGGTCGATTCCAGCAGCAGCGTGTTGCAGGGCCACCCCTATCTCCCCTGCCCTGGCCGCGTCCACTTCCCCCAGAAATTTAAGGGTTAAATGGATATTCGCCGGGGGTACCCATTTAACGGCTGCCGGTAACTGCCGCAGTTCTGCAACCAGCCCGGCCAGGGTATTCTTGAGCGCCGGGGCGAAATTGATAGCTATAAAAAGACGCATCTAGCGATCACCTGTTTTAAAAGATCTATTCGCCTTCCATGTCCCATAATCCTGCCTGGTGATGACCAAAATTTTCAAGACGCCCGCGCCTGTCCCGCTAGCAGGGAACGCAGCTCCGCACCGGTGACCGTTTCTTTCTCGACCAGCAGCCCGGCCAGCTCCTTTAAAACCCGCCGGTGAGGCTGAAGCAGGGCGGCCACCCTGGCTTCCTGGCGGCCGATAATATCAGTTGACGCTGCGTGCATCTGTTCCTTGGTCAGGTTTTCCTCGGCTACGACCCCCAGGTCTGATAGCCCGGAGGTAATAATCACCCGCGCCAGGCGGATGGCTTCCTTGAAATCATTCATCGAACCGGTGCTGCGGCTGCCCAGCAGCATGGTCTCCGCCACCGCCCCGGCCAGACAGATATCGATCTGGCTTTCAAGGTATTCGCGGGTGTAAAGGTAGATATCGTGTTCTGGTTTTTGCCTGGTGTAACCCAGGGCCTGGCCGCGGGAGGTGATGGTCACGTGAGCAACAGAACACGGCCGCAATAGCTCGCCGGCAAGGGCGTGACCGGCCTCATGGATGGCCAGCCGGTCCAGCTCGTCCGGTGTCGGCTTGCGGCCCAATTTTTCCCCCAGCATAACCTTGTCGACGGCTTCCATCAAGTGGGCGCGGGTAATATACGCTGCTTTTTCCCGCAGCGCCAGGATGGCGGCTTCGTTGGCCACACTTTCCAGGTGGGCGCCGGAAAAACCAAAGGTTTCGCGGGCAAGGGTTTCCAGGTCTGTTGCCGGCGCCAGGGGTTTGTTGGCCGTATGCAGTTTCAGGATAGCCAGCCGTCCTTCTCTGTCAGGCAGGTCCACCCGCACCTGACGGTCAAAACGGCCCGGACGTAAAAGTGCCGGATCGAGCAAGTCAGGCCGGTTGGTAGCGCCAATAAGCAGAATCTGAACATCGTGGCTGCTTTTTAAACCATCCATCTCTACCAGAAGCTGATTTAAGGTCTGGTCATACTCCAGATGGGAGGCATGGCTGCCCCGCTTGCCTCCCAGGACTTCCAGCTCGTCGATAAAAATGACCGCCCGTTTCTTTTGCCGGCGGCGCGCCAGATCGCGGGCGCGGTTAAAGATACCCCGTACCCGCTGGGCCCCGACACCGGCATACATCTCGATAAACTCGCTGCCGCTGGCTTCGAGGAAAATAGCTTCGGTAAAAGTAGCCGCCGCTTTGGCCATCAACGTCTTCCCCGTTCCCGGCGGGCCGCTTAAAAGGATCCCTTTCAGGGGGCGGATCCCCATGGCTTCCGCCTGGGCGCTGCGGAGAAGAAAATCCAGCGCTTCCTTCAATTCGCGAATGGCTATATCCTGGCCGCCGATATCAGCAAAAGAAACATTGACCGGCGGCAGGTAGCCCTTACCACCCAGGGTTGAAGGGATAAGCCCCTTTTTTTCAACCAGCCAGTAGGCCAGCACCCCCATCCCGGCCAGGAGTAAAACAGGAGTAATATCCACCCCTTTGATAACCAGATAGATTACAGTACCGGCAGCAACGCCGGTTATGGCCTCTTTTATTCTCTTAAACACCTGGCTCCTCCCCCCGCAGCCCGTGGTTTTGCCGGGGTACCACCTGGTAAAGGTAAGCCTGTCCCTGGCTGAACTGCACATAAATATAACTGTCGTCCATATTAACCGCATAGCTGTCAACAGCGGCCCGGTCTGCCAGCTCAAGTATGGCAACCGCCATACTGGTAAAGTTTCCTGCTGCGGCCGCTTCATAGACGGCGAATTGACTCTCGCGCCACAGGTTCTCCAGGGCGGCGGAACGGTGATCCTCAATAATTAACCTGACCGGCTCGCGGCTATAAAGCCGGTGCACGTCTTCCTGCACCTGGCGGTAGACGCGGGGCAGGTCGACCCCCGGCTCCAGCAGCACCTTTACCTCCAGCCCGCCGGATATCTGGTTTACTGTCGCTTCCTGGACGGCAGGATCGGATTGCAGCGTATCAGCCAGGGGTTTTTCCTGGCTGAAGTGGCGGTAAGCCCACTGGCCGCCGGTTAACAAACCTACAGTCAAAAGGGCTGCCAGGAAAACAAAATGAAGGCGCCACCCTTTGAAGTGCATATTAACACTCCTCTCCCCGGGATAACACCTTCAATTATAACAAATATTTGTCGTCCAGGCTTTATGAATTCCCTGGCAAAACAGGAGTGCCCATCATATCGTAAATCCCTTTGACACGCGTGAGTTTAACCGTTGCCATGCTTCCCGGCGGCAGGCCGGCGCCGCGGAGATAAATCAGACCATCTACTTCGGGAGCCTGGCGAAAACTACGCCCTGCGCCTGGTTCTTCTACCAGGACCTGTACCTGCCGGCCCACCCAGAGCTCGTTGCGCGACCGGGTAACCGGCTGCTGGTGTAACATCAGCCGTTGGTAACGTTCCTCCTTTACCTCTTCCGGTACCTGGTCAGATAAGAAGGCCGCCGTTGTGGCTGCTTCCGGGGAATATTTAAAAGCCCCTACCCAGTCAAACTGTACCATATCCAGGAAATCAAGGAGAATCTGGAAATCCTCCTCGCCTTCACCTGGAAAGCCGACAATAAAGGTCGAGCGCAGGGCTATAGCCGGCATCGCCCGGCGCAGGTTTGCAATAACCCTGCCAACAGCGGCCAGATCAGCAGGGCGGCGCATCCGTCTCAAGATCGGGGCGCTGGCGTGCTGGAGGGGTAAATCGAGGTACGGTACCACTTTGGCTTCCGCAGCCATGGTCTCCACCAGCTGCGGCGTAATCCGCGATGGGTAGGCATAAAGGATGCGCAACCACTCCAGCGCCGGTAGGCGGGCCAGCTCGTGGAGAAGTTGGGGTAAACGGTATTCGCCATAACAGTCGCGGCCATAGGCAGTAGTATCCTGTGCTACCAGGATCAATTCCTTTACGCCCGCTTCCGCCAGGGTTCGCGCCTCGGCAACCAGATCCTCCAGCGGACGGCTGCGGTAAGCTCCCTTGATAGCAGGTATAGTGCAGTAGCTGCAGCGATTATCGCAACCCTCGGCGATCTTCAAATAGGCATAGGGCCGCCCCCCGTCGACCCGGCGGGGCAAGCTGCCTCCCTCAGCAACAGGGGGTGGTACGTCGAGGAGCCGTTCTCCCGCTAATACCCGCTCGATAATTTGCGGCAGGCGACCTATCGCCCCGGGAGCGATGAAAGCGGCGACCTCCGGCAGCTCCGGCCACAGTTCCCGCGCATGCTGCTGGGCCAGGCAACCGGCGACGATAATGCGGGGGTGTTTTGGGGCCACAGTCAACTCCAGAATAGTCTCGATGGCCTCCTCTTTGGCCGCCGTGATAAAACTGCAGGTGTTGACGATGACAACTGCCGCTGCGCCGGCATCCCCGGTGATGGTAAAACGGTTCTGCTCCAGGATCCCCATCATATACTCGCTGTCGACCTGGTTCTTGGCGCAACCCAGGGTGATAACGGCAATTTTAATCATGACTTCTTGATGATCTTCACCTGGCTGGCATCCTTCGCCGCCTCAAAGGTCACCACTTCACCCACCCGCCCCAGGGCCGGCTGGACCTGGCCGTTGACGGTAACCTCCACGTTGCCGGCGCTGCCCAGGGTGATGGTCACTTTTTCTTTCCCCTGAAACACCCTGTCGGCGCCGAATTGCAACGTACCGTTAAAATCACTCTTGCCGTCAATGGTTACCCCCACCCAGCAGTCTCCTGAAGCCTTGACCCGGACTTCTACCCCTTCAGCGCGGGGAGGCGGTGTTGCCGGCGGCGGCTGGGCGGCCGGCGGCGGGTTTACCGGCGCCGGTTCATTGGCCGGGGGTGGTGATGGCGGTGGCTGATTCAGGGAAGGCTGGCGGTAGTTATATAACCAGTTAATCCCCCCGAGAACGACAAGTACCACCAGTATCAGCAACCAGCGCCGCCATTTGCCGGTGGCCAACCCCGCCGGCGCCAGGCTGGTTTCTGCCACCTGGTAGTTGTCTTCATCCGCCGGGTATTCCTGTTTAAACTGCTGGATTAAAGCCCGCTCATCCAGGCCTAAATAACGGGCATAATTGCGCACGAAACCAATAGCGTAGACGCGCCCGGGAAGCTGGTCATACTCCCCTTTTTCCAGGGCGTCGAGGTAGCGCAGGCGGATTTTGGTAGCTTCCTCTACTTCACGTAAGCTTATCCCCTTTTCCTGGCGGGCGGCACGCAAGATCACCCCAGCTTTTTCCATGACCTCACCTCCCGGTTGTAATCATCTTCGACATTGATCAAAGAGATTCCTGCCCGTTTATTCCTCTTTGTCACCAAATAATTCCTGGTACTCTTCCCAGCTGGTCAGAATAGCCCGCGGTTTGGTGCCTTCATGGCCGCCCACAAAACCCCTGGCTTCCATCATATCCATCAGCCTGGCAGCACGGGTATAGCCTACCCGCAGGCGCCGCTGGAGCATCGATATGGAAGCCTGCCCTGTTTCCAGGACAACCTTCACTGCCGCCGGAAAGAGTTCATCCTCGGCGCCGTTGTCTGCTTCGCCGCCCTCTTCCGCTTTCAAAAACCCGGGGTTGTATTCCGGCCGCCCCTGCTGTTTAACATAGGTCACCAGGTCATCCACTTCCCGGTCGGAAACAAAGACCCCCTGGACACGGATAGGCTTGCTGGCGCCGATAGGCAAAAAAAGCATGTCACCGCGGCCTAAAAGCTTTTCCGCCCCGGTCATATCGAGAATGGTGCGGGAATCGATCTGCGAGGAAACGGCAAAGGCGATCCGGGAAGAGATATTGGCTTTGATTAAACCGGTGATTACATCCACCGAAGGCCGCTGGGTGGCTACTACCAGGTGAATACCGGCGGCGCGGGCCATCTGCGCCAGACGGCAGATGGCATCTTCCACATCAGCCGGGGCGACCATCATCAGGTCAGCCAGCTCGTCAATGAGGACCACTACCAGCGGCAGATTGCCCTGACCGCCGTTTTCCTTTTGCATCACGCGATTATAGCGGCTAATATCTTTAACCCCGGCGCCGGCAAAGAGTTCGTAGCGTTTTTCCATCTCGTTGACCATCCATTGCAGAGCCGCGGCCGCTTTCTTCGGCTGGCTGACCACCGGCGCCAGCAGGTGGGGGATGCCGTTGTACTGGGTTAACTCCACCATTTTGGGGTCAACCATCAGCAGTTTTAACTCCTGGGGGGTGGCTTTGAACAGGAGGCTGCAGATCAGCGCATTCAGGCAAACGCTTTTACCGGAACCGGTGGTCCCGGCGATAAGCAGGTGGGGCATTTTCCCCAGGTCGGCAATCACCGGATTGCCGGCAATATCCTTCCCCAGGGCTACTGTCAGCTTGCTGGGGGATTCGGTAAAAGCCTGGTCCTCGAGCACTTCGCGCAGGTGGACGACAGCGATCTCCTTGTTGGGTACTTCAATACCCACTGCTGCCTTACCGGGAATAGGGGCTTCGATGCGCACCTGGGAAGCAGCCAGACTGAGGGCAATATCATCAGCCAGGCTGACAATACGGCTCACCTTGACCCCCGGGGCCGGTTGCACCTCATAGCGGTTCACTGTCGGGCCGCAGCTCACCTGGGTTACTTTTACTTTAACGCCGAAGCTATCCAGGGTATCCTCCAGGATCTTGATACGGTCGGTTATATCCTTCTCCAGGCGCGGGTTTTTTACTCTTACCGGGCGGTTCAGGAGGCTCAAAGGCGGCATAACGTAGGGGAGCGGCTCGGGATTTTCCTCCCCTTCTTTAACCGGAGAATCTTCCCCCTGGACGTTAATCCTGGGCCGCCGCCGTGCTTTTTTATCTTCTTCGGCAGGCGGCGGGGCAGGGTTTTCCGGGTAAATCCTGGCCTGGACCGGTTCTGCCGCTGTGACCGGCGGGGTGATCACCGCCTCCGATTGTTCCAGGGGCGGGTTGATAACCACGGGTACCGCCTCCCGCTCCCGCGGCAGGGATTTCCCCCTGGCCTTTATCCTTTTGGGCTGCGGTTCGCTTTCTTCATCTTCCACCTCAGTAAAGAGAAAGGCCAGCAGCCAGCCCTTAACCGTATGGCCGGTTACCGCTGCCAATTTAACCAGGCGCCGCGCCAGGTTGCTTAAGGAAACCCCCGTTGCTAAAAGAAAGGCACTAACACCCAGGGCCATAAGAACAATCCAGGTGCCTACCCGGCCAAAAATAGATTTCAGCAGCAAAGCCCCCAGGGCACCCAGCAACCCCCCGCCATGGCCGGCCAGCCCCTGGGCAACAATCTCTTTCGCCGTATACCCGTAAAGTACCTGCTGGTGCAGGGCACTCAGCAAGGTGAGAAAAAGGATAATGCCGCCGATTAAACGCGGCCGCGAATCCTTTACCCTGCCGCCGTTGATCAGGCGAATCCCCCAGGCGGCCAGGAATAAAGGAAAAACGTATTTGCCCTCCCCGGTCAGGGCTTTCAGGAAGCCCACCAGCAGCTGGCCGGCAGCACCGATGCTGGCAGCGGAGCTTAAATAGCCTGCATCCAGGATGTACAATCCCGCCAGGCAAAGGAGGGCCATCGCCACCAGGGCCACCCCGATTATCTCATTCTTTACTTTTTCATTAACCGTCCTGGCAGGAGCCATTTACCATCACCCCGGTAGCTACTATTCTACACCTGGAGCTGAAATTCCTTGCTGGAGCGATAAAAAGATGCGATGTATGTTTGGCCGTTTTAATTCCTATACTAAAATAGAGGTGTGAAGTGAGAAGTGAGAAGTGAGAGACCTGCAGGAACTGGCTGCGCCAGTTCCTGATTAAAAGCCTGCCACGTTGCCATTTTTATCCTTCTGCTGGTGCCGCGACGGCGGCATGGGCGTCTGCTACGGCATCTATCCGGTCGAAGTCTGTGGTCCTACCATTTAATATTATTATTATTCTACACAGGAGATAAAAATCCTCCTTGATGCACAGAAATTTTTTTTAACGGGAAAAAGCAAACAGGTGCGCATTGGCAGCCAATCGGGTAAAGGTCATATCCTGCGTACGCTTATTGTTTACAAGTCAGGCCTATTGCCTGCTCGATAACTGCCAAACCCCCACCGTCAAAAGAGAGGCTCTGGAAGCCATCTATCTTTACCTTGTTTGCGAAACGAATTTTATTCGTGGGAGTATGTCAACGCTGCCCTGTTTCCGGTTTTACTGTACTGCGGGCCAGATAAGCAGCGCCGATAATGCCGGCGTCGTTGCCCAGCCGCGCTGCCAGGACCGGTAAAGGCTC
>DFYS01000027.1 GCA_002383405.1 Moorella sp. UBA4076 | reverse complement strand
ACTGCCATTTTCATCCTTCTGCTGGCGCCGCTCGCAGGCGGCATGGGTGTCTGTCCAGCCCTGCCTGGCGGTCAGTCTGACAGCACCTATTTTATTTCTACCGTGGCTCCGGCTTCAGTGAGCTTGGCCTTGATACTCTCGGCTTCCTCTTTGCTAACTTTTTCTTTTACAGGTTTGGGGGCGTTGTCGACCAGCTCTTTGGCCTCTTTGAGGCCCAGGGCGGTAATCTCGCGGACCACCTTAATGACGTTGATTTTCTTATCGCCGATAGCGGTAAGGATGACGTCGAACTCGGTTTGTTCTTCTTCCGGAGCCTCGGCCGGAGCTGCTGCTCCGGGGGCGACCGCCATGGCTACCGGCGCGGCGGCGCTGACGCCGAATTCCTCTTCCAGAGCCTTGACCAGTTCGGCCAGCTCCAGGACTGTTAAGCCTTTGACGGCTTCTATGATTTCTTGAACTTTGCTCATTGTAAATTTCCTCCTCTGAAATGAGATGTGGGGGGGTATTACCCTCCATGAACGGCGCTTATGAAATGTGTGATATGTGAGAAGTGGGTTTGCCGCGCCTCTCATTTTTACCGCCAGGCTTACGGCGGTATGCCGCGGTAGGTCCCCTGCTGGTCCCGGTAAAGAAATGTCAGGCAGGGGCAGACATACCCAGGCTCTCGCTTCCCACCTCGCCTCAGGCGGCGGCTTCTTTCTGCTTGCGGATAGCCTCGATGACATAGGCCAGGTTGCGGATGTTGCCGGCCAGGACATTGACCAGCCCGGCCAGAGGTGCCTGGAAGCCCCCCACCACTCTGGCGAGGAGCTGTTCCCGCGAGGGCAGGTCGGCCAGGGCTTTGATTCCCTCCTCGCCGATCACCCGGCCCTGGAGAACACCGCCTTTGATCTGGAAGGTTTTGCTGGTGCGCATTACTTCGGTTAAAATTTTGGCTGGTATTACCGGATCCGTGGGGCTGAAAGCGGCCGCCGTGGGTCCCTCCAGGAATGGTTCCAGACCCTCAAGGCCTAATTCCCTGGCCGCCCGGCGCGTAAGGGTGTTTTTGACAACCCGGATTTCGACGCCGGCTGCCCGCAGTTTACGGCGCAGTTCCGTCATCTCGGCCACGTTTAAACCGCGGTAATCAGCCAGGATGGTAACAATGGCGCTGCCTACTTTTTCCTTAATGGCCGCCACTTCTTCAACCTTTATTTGCCGCTGCTTATTCATTGCTTCACCTCCGCTCCGGCCCCAAATTAAAACCCCCGCAGACAGGCGGGGGCAAAAAACAGCAATTAACCGGCTGGGTTAATTACAGTTTACTACCTCGGCAGGCGGCAATTAAGCCCGCTGGACGGGCACCTGCTGTCTACGGCTGACACTATATGCTCTTATTTTACCGCCCGCAGGGGGTTAATCTTGACCCCTGGGCCCATGGTGGTGGCGACGCTGACGCTTTTTAAATACTGTCCTTTGGCCGCCGCCGGTTTGGCGCGGACCAGGGCCTCCATCAGGGTTTGCAGGTTTTCCGCTAGTTTATCTTCGCTGAAACTGGCTTTGCCAATAGGGGCGTGGACAATAGCCGTCTTATCGACCCGAAATTCGATTTTGCCGGCCTTGACTTCTTTAATGGCCCGCGCCAGGTCCATGGTTACCGTCCCGGCTTTGGGGTTCGGCATCAAGCCCCGCGGGCCCAGAATACGGCCCAGCTTACCTACTACCCCCATCATGTCCGGGGTGGCAATGGCGACATCAAAATCGAGCCAGCCGCCCTGGATCTTTTCTACCAGTTCTTCGGCCCCTACCAGGTCGGCCCCGGCTTCTTCGGCTTCCCTAACTTTGTCACCTTTGGCGAAGACCAGTACCCGCCGCGTTTTACCGGTACCGCCGGGCAGGACGACGGTTCCCCGGACCTGCTGGTCGGCATGGCGGGGGTCGACGCCCAGTTTTATGGAGGCTTCGACGGTCTCGTCAAATTTGGCGCTGGCCGTCTTTTTGACCAGGGCTACGGCCTCGCCAGGCTCGTAGAGCTTTTGCTTTTCGACTATCCTGGCTGCTTCGCGATACCTTTTGCCATGCTTGGGCATGCTATTTCCTCCTCGTGGTGCGAACGGATTGCTCCTCCCACTTATTTTTGCTTAAGCCTCGATTTCGACACCCATGCTGCGGGCGGTTCCTTCGATCATCCGCATCGCGGCGTCGATGCTGGCGGCATTGAGATCCTTCATCTTGAGCTCGGCAATCTCGCGGACCTTTTCCCGCGAAACCTTGCCGACTTTCTTGCGGTTGGGTTCGCCGGAAGCCGTCTCGATCCCCAGGGTTTTCTTCAGGAGCACGGCTGCCGGTGGCGTCTTCGTAATAAAATTGAAGGAGCGGTCTTCGTAAACCGTTATTTCCACCGGAATAATCAAGCCGGCCTGGGCAGCCGTGCGGTCGTTAAACTCTTTAACAAAGGCCATAATGTTAACCCCGTGCTGGCCCAGGGCAGGACCTACCGGGGGAGCTGGCGTGGCTTTGCCTGCCGGTACCTGGAGCTTAACTATCGCCATTACTTTTTTCGCTTTGGGCGGCACTCTTTACACCTCCTACACAATCTTCTCGATCTGGTTAACGTCCAGCTCGATGGGCGTTTCCCGGCCGAACATGGACACCAGGACTTTGAGCTTGCCTTTGTCGGGCTGGACTTCCTCGACCGAACCAATAAAATTTTCAAAGGGCCCGCTGATCACACGGACACTCTCGCCCAGGGCGATATCGATGCGCGGCCGCGGCTCCTCCACGCCCATGTGCTGCAGGATTTGCTGGGCTTCCTCCTCCTGAAGGGGTACGGGCTTGTTGCCGGTACCTACAAAACCGGTTACTCCCGGGGTATTGCGCACAACATACCAGGAAGCGTCGGTGAGAAACATCTCTACCAGGACGTAACCGGGGTATATTTTGCGTTTGATGATTTTACGCTTGCCATCCTTCACCTGCATCTCGTCTTCCATGGGCACTACTACCCGAAAGATTTTATCGCCCATATTCATTGATTCGACGCGCTTTTCCAGGTTGGCCTTGACTTTATTTTCGTAGCCGGAATAAGTGTGGATAACAAACCAGGCCTTTTCCATTTTATCCTCTACCGTCACCGTAAAATCAACTTACTCAGGAGAAAACTAAAAGCGGAATCGAAAATCCATAACAGGACCGCGACAATAAGGACGGAGACCAGTACCACCCCGGTGTAGATTATGAGTTCTTTCCGGGTCGGCCAGTGGACTTTTTTTAACTCGGCCCAGGAACCCCGCATGAACCTGGTAACCTGATCCTTTAAGCTCGTCTTGTTGTTAGCTGTTTTGGCCATGGCCTTGGTTACCATGATAAAACTCCCATCCTATTTCGTTTCCCTGTGAACAGTATGCTTGCCACAGTGACAGCAATACTTCTTCCTTTCCAGACGATCGGGATCGTTCTTCTTATTCTTGCTGGAAATATAGTTGCGACGTTTACATTCGGTACATGCCAGGGTGATCCCTACCCGCACAGCCGGCCACCTCCAGTTAACATGGTCTTTCAGTAATCGTTCGTGGCGGCAAACCACTCATGTTAGTTTGCCATAAATATAAATCCCTGTCAATATGGAAAAAAGAGAGGCCGTGCGGGCGCATCTAAAATCGGCTTCGGGAAATCAAAATTACCGGGTTCCCCATTGAATTACCGCGCTGCAAAACCTGCTCATTCCGGATATGGCGCCTGTTTACAAATGAAGTTCGCCCCTACGCGCCGATGCCGCTGACGACGCCGGCG
>DFYS01000096.1 GCA_002383405.1 Moorella sp. UBA4076 | reverse complement strand
TCACTATTTTCATCCTTCTGCTGGTACCCAGCACTCAACCCCGGGAAGCTCACTCCTTAGTGGGCATAGCTACTATTATGATGGTTTCCATTCTTAATAAAGTCGCCGTATGGCAGGTTGAGTGCTGGGCATGGGCGTCTATCCTATGAATGGGGAGAGTTCTACCTGCCCGATTGCACCAGTATCCTTCCTCTTCCGGATTGCACTTCGCCGATTAGCCGGGCTGCGCTGACACCGCGTTCCTTTAAAGCGGCCATCAGGCCGGCGGCTTTTTCTGCGGCTACGGCGATCAGTAGCCCGCCGGAGGTCTGGGGATCGTAGAGGACATCCTGCAGCGCTTCCGGGACACCGGCGGCAATGTCGATGTCGGCTTCAACGTAACGGCGGTTATTGTAGGCCCCGCCCGGGATCAGGCCCATCGCCGCCAGTTCCAGGACCTGCGGCAGAACCGGGATGGCGCCGGCATCAATAACCAGGTCGACGCCGCTGCCGCGGGCCATTTCCAGGCCGTGGCCCAGGAGGCCGAAACCGGTGATATCAGTGCAGGCATGGACACCGGTGGCTGCCATCGCCGCTGCCGCCTCCCGGTTCAGAGTGGCCATCCACCGGCTCACCTCCTGTTCCAGTTCACCGGTTGCCATTTCCGCCTTGATAGCCGTAGTAATAATCCCGATCCCCAGGGGCTTGGTAAGCACCAATTTGTCCCCCGGCCGGGCGCCGCAATTGGTGACGATGCGGTCCGGATGGACAATGCCGGTTACCGCCAGACCGTATTTGGGTTCCTCGTCGTCAATACTGTGGCCGCCCACCAGAACAGCGCCGGCTTCCAGGATCTTGTCGGCACCCCCCCGCAGGATTTCTCCCAGGACAGTAGTGTCCACTTTTTTACTGGGAAAGGCGACGATGTTCATGGCTGTCAGGGGACGCCCCCCCATGGCGTAAACGTCGCTCAGGGCATTGGCCGCGGCGATCTGGCCGTAGAGGTAGGGGTCATCAACAACGGGCGTAAAAAAATCGACGGTTTGAATGAGCGCCAGTTCTTCCGTCAGGCGATAGACCCCGGCATCATCAGCGCTGTCCATCCCCACCAGGAGATTGGGGTCTGCCATCGCCGGCAGGTACTGCAACACTTGATTAAGGGTCCCCGGACCCATCTTGCCCGCTCACCCGGAACTGCAGGACAGGCTGGTCAGCCTGGGCTTCCCCGGGCCAGGAGTAATCCCGCAGGCATTTGCTGTTATCATAACCTTCACCCCTCTCTCCTGTTTATTTTACCAGCTTTTATCGCGTCCATGTATAACAGACAAGCATACTAAACCTTTATCGACTGAAGTCAAAGTATTCTGTCGCTTATAACCAGCAAATGGCCAGTCGATTTAGAATCACCCCATTGTAGTATGAACAATTCAGTTAGCTATATAAAAAGGCCCGGGAATACCGGGCAGACGTCCATCTCGCCCAGCACTCAACTGGCGGGATAGCGTCGCATACCTGCTTGGGGAGCGAGTCACCCGAGATTAAAGTGCTGGGCACCAGCAGAGGGATGAAAATGCTGGCTAGTGAGGGGTGAGGCAAGTTCCCGACCTTCCTGCCTCCTACTTCCTACCTCCTGCCTCCTGTACTGGACTCTTTTTGCGAATCAGGTAGCAGTAATAATCATCCCTGATCCCTTTACTGAGCATCGTGTGGCCGGCCTTCTGGCACCAGGCGGGCAGGTCGAATTCGGTAGCCAGGTCATCCGCCCACACCTCCAGGACATCTCCTGGCTTGATTTTCTGCATTTGTTTGGTCGTAGCCATTAACGGTCCGGGACAATTCATGCCCCGGCAATCAAGCACCTGGTGTTTCACTAAACCTTTTCCTCCTGAAGATGGCCCTGCAGCAAGCGGATCATGTTCAACACCAGGTTGCGTTCTTCCTCGCTGCTGTGGCTTAAAAAAAAGCGTAACTCCTGGTATTGCTCTTCCGCCGCCTCGTTCAGCGGCCGGCGGTTTTCATTTAGTAAATGGAGAAAATCCAGCAACCCCCGTATCTCAGTTTCTTCCCATCCGGAGAGGGCGCGGACGACCTGTTGCAGCACCGGGCGGCGCAGGGCATCCCTGATGTCGGCCGGCAGACGATAATCCAGATATAAATCCTCTTCTTCGTCCTCCATGAGGAAATAGCAGGTTGATACCCCCAGGGCTTCGGCCAGACTGCTCAGAGTTGCCAGGGAAGGCTGGATACGGTCTGTCTCAATCTGGCCGATGAGGCTGTGGGAAATACCCACCTGGGTAGCCAGCTCCTTCTGGGTGAGGCCCATCTTTTCCCGCAGGCGCTTTAATTTATTCCCCAGGGTATCCTCCTGGCTGGAACGCAGCAGGGAGCTGGTGGAAACCTCCAGGACTGCAGCCAGCTTCTCCAGGGTCTTTAAGGAAGCAGTCGAGCGCGAGCG
Organism: Moorella sp. UBA4076; assembly: GCA_002383405.1. Taxonomy (GTDB): domain Bacteria; phylum Bacillota; class DSM-521; order Neomoorellales; family Neomoorellaceae; genus Neomoorella. The sequence continues at coordinate 4,376 of DFYS01000096.1, read as the reverse complement.
TTCAATCTCGCTGATATGCGCCAGGGAGACGCCGGAACGACGGCTCAGCTCGCTTAAGGTTATCCCCTGTTGTTCCCGCAGCCGCCGCAGCCTGGCTCCGACAGCGTCTTTATCACTGTTACCATTATCCCCGCTGAAATAGGTGCCCTCCACCCCTAAGATCCCGGCTACTTCCGCCAGGGTGGCCGCCGAAAGGCGCCTGGTGCCCGCCTCCACTTCGACCATACAGTCCGGGGCAATATCGAGGCGGTCGGCCAGTTCATCCAGGGACATACCTCGCTCTTCGCGCAGTTTCTTCAGCCTCTCCCCTACCGGCATCGATTTATTTCCTCCTCATGCCTGCTACAAAGCTGCTGCTGTTAATTTTTCTTTGCCTGCTGCCAGGGCGACCAGATTGGCCGCCCATTCAGGATGCGCCGGGGCGTACACGTGGTTGTACCCAGCCAGGACATGGCGGTAGATGATGCCGTCCACCCGCCCGTCGATGCCGAAGCCGCGCTGGACACGGTACAGGAAGCGGACAGCCCGGCGGTCCAGGTTGATTACCCGCGAATGATGGAACTCATGACCGCGGATCAGATCCCCCTGACTCCAGAAGGGGCTTGCTGCCTCTACCATCATCGCGGTGTAGCCGTGACCCTGGGGCCGGGAAGACATGGTCACATCAAAGGGCAAAGCACCGCTCATGGCATACCAGCGCCCCTGGTAATTGAGGCGCCGCGCCAGGTACATCAACCCGCCGCACTCGGCATAAACGGGCATACCGGCTTCGATAGCGTCTTTGACGGCCTGGCGCAAAGGCGCATTGGCTTCCAGGCGGGCGGCGAAAACCTCAGGAAAACCGCCGCCGATATAGAGAGCGTCTATAGCCGGCAGCCGGTCGGCGGCCAGGCTGTCTACAGCCACCGGCATCGCGCCGGCGGCCTGTAAAGCCTCCAGGTTTTCCGGATAGTAAAAGGTAAAGGCGCGATCCTGAAATATACCAATCCGCACCCGCGGCGGCGGCAGCGGCGTCACCGCAACTGGCGGCAGGTTCGGGGCCTGGCTGGCAATGGCCAGCAGGGCCTCCATGTCTACAGCAGCCCCGATGGCCGCCCCCGTCGCCGTCAGGGCGGCATGAAGGGTTTCATTTTCCGCCGCCGGGACCAAACCCAGGTGGCGGTCAGGGATGACAAAATCCTTATTTTTAGGCAGGGCGCCCAGGACCGGCAGGCCGGTATAGTGTTCAATGGAGCGCCGCAGCATGTCTTCGTGACGCGGCCGGGCTACCTGGTTTAAGATCACGCCGGCGATCTGCACCCGCCGATCGAAATTCTGGAACCCCTGCACCATGGCCGCGGCGCTCCGGGTCATCCGTACGGCATCAATGACCAGGAGGACGGGCGCCTGCAGGGTAGCGGCAACGGCGGCCGTGCTGTTGCTCCCTTCCAGGTCCAGGCCGTCATAAAGCCCCATCGCCCCTTCGATTAACCCCAGGTCGGCGCCCCGGCAACTGGCGCTGAAATGCCGCTTCAGCTTTTCCGGCGGCAGGAAATAGAGATCCAGGTTGCGGCAGGGGCGGCCGGCGGCCAGGGTCAGCCAGCTGGGATCGATAAAGTCCGGGCCCTTTTTGAAAGGCTGGACTACCAGCCCCTTTTGTCGCAGAGCAACAATCAGGCCCAGGGTAATGGTCGTTTTACCCGAGCGCCCGTGGGGCGCGGCAATTACCAGGCGCATGGGGCACCTCCTGAATGCAATGTGAGAAGTGGGAGGTGAGAAGTGGGAGAATAGAAACAGGAGGCAGGATGCAAGTTGAGGGCTGAGTTCCTGATTAGAGTTGTCCTGCCTCTATTCCCTTCCGTTTGTTGGCGACAGCACGCCGGCCTGTACCTGGTTCCGCGAAGGGTTCGGCGCCGACGCCGGCTAAGAACTCTTCCCATCCCGTACGCTGGAGGCACGCGGCCAGCCTTTCCCCCGGTATACCAACCCGCCGCCAGTAGTTAATGATTGCCGCGATTCTTTCCAGCAGCTGGCCGTATTGCAGCGGCTGCGCCGTTACCCGCGGCCAGACGACGGTCGCCATTTCCGACCCGTACCGGCTGTTGCCGCCGTGGCCACCAACGGCGATGGCAGCATAACTTCTCTGCTGCAGTTTGATCCCTTCCGGAGCCACCTGGACGCAGGAGGTGCAACGGGCACATCGACCGGCATCAATGGTGACCAATGTCCCCCGGGCCGTTTCCCGCGGTTGGATAGCGCCGGTGGGACACCAGGATAACAGCAGGCCGATATCGATATTGGCGTTCAGAAATCCCTCTTCATCCACCTCGGGTATCGATTCATAGCGGCCCATAATGCCGATATCGGCCTCCACCCCGCCGCCGCACTGGTTGGGACAACCACTTACCGATATCTTCAAAGCCGCCGGTAGTTCCGGGTGCAAAAAATCATCATAAAAGTAATCGGTGATCACCTGAGCAATGCTGGGGGCATCGATGGCCGCGTTCTGGCAGTGGATAAAAGAGGTGCAGCACTTGACCTGGTGCAGGGTGTTACCCGTACCCCCGGCCGGAAAGCCGGCGGCCTGCAGCTCCGCGAGCATCTCTCCCAGTACGGCCGGCTGGACGCCGACAAACTCGAACCCCTGGCGGCTCGTACGGCGACCGGTTAAAGCGTATTTGCGGATCCAGTGCGCCAGCTGCCGCAGGGTGGGGGCGCTCAAGATGCCGTTGGGCGGCAACAGGATGCGTACCGTGAACAATTCACCGCCGTCCGCCCCCAGGTGGCGGAGCACGCCCGGGCGCACCAGCTCATGCCATACCCAGCTACCCTGGCGTTGCCGCAATTCCGGCGGTATTTCCCGGCGGTAGTCGGGCATGATCCCCGCCGGCAACTCCGTTATATCAGCCGTCATCCCCACCCGCCTCTCTGCTTCCGTTTGCACCCGCTCCATCCGTTCGTACCTGGCGGCTGGAACTTTTGCCGTAGCATTATCACTGTGAACGCTTCCAGCCCAGCTCCTCAAGCACCCGCCGGGGGCCGATGCGGGTGATAAAATCGCCCACTCGTTCTTTTTTACGGGCATTGTCGGCCCAAAATTCCAGGAAGGCACCATAGAGGTCGCCGATAGCTGTATAATCCCCATCCTTAATTGGGATAAAGGGAACCAGCACATAGCCGACCATAGGACCGCCGGCGCCGCGATGACCGTATTTACCACCGGCTACCCAGGCCACCCCCCGTTCCCGGCCGGGACGAATAGCCGGGCAGAGGTTGATACACGCCATGCAACGCCGACATTTGCCGGCATCGATAACCAGAGACGGGGCCGGTGGCGCCTGGACGTCAGTTTCAACCGGCAACTTGCGGCCGCCGGCTTGCCGCCCGGAATTCATGGCAAACGATTGCAACCGCCCGGCTGCCCCCGGCTTCTCCCTCGTGGCATTAATCGCCAAAACTTCTCCGTCCGCAAAACTTCTGTCGCCATCCAAATTCCCCCTTTCGGCATCGCCTTCCGCGGCCGCCTCTGACCGGCTCAAAGCCCCGGCCGGGCAAGCGGCTATCAGCCGGTCCAGGTCGCCACCCTTCTGCAGCCAGACAGTCAGGGTTTCATGATCGATCCGGGGTACATCCCGGTAAACACCGATAAAGGAGTGGTCTTTTTGCATCATGGCGCGGATGCAGTCGTTAGGACACCCGGAGACACCGCTTTTCACCTTCTGGGGGTAACCGGGGTACTGTTGCTCATCAATAAAGCGCTGGCCCAGGTAGGTGGCCAGGGCCGGGGCATCCACCAGGGCCATCTCACAGCGGGCCGGACCGCAACAGGCTGTCAGACAGCGCAGGTCATCGCCGGTGGAGCCAACATCCAGACCGGCGGCATTCAATTTTCTTGCCGTCGCGACCATTTGCGCGCGGGTAGTGTAGAACTCAATGGTGCCGCCGCTGGTAAGGTGCACCAGCCCGCGACCGTAATCCTCAGCACAGGCGGCCAGCTCCTCCAGGGTGCCGGCGGACAACCAGCCCCCAGCCGGTGCCAGAATGCGGACATAGGCGGATTCATCGATTATCTCCGGATAGCAACTACTGCGTACCGCCACCCCGGCCGGTAACTCAGGGATGCTGATATAGCCGCCATGGCCGTATGCAGATGCGCCCTGTTCGAGGCCCTTTTCATACATCGCCAGAGGGTAGCGGCTGGCAGCCAGCTCGCGGATAAAACTGGGCGAGGGCCCCTGTATCAACCGGCGGCAAAAGGGGTATTCAGGACCGGGTTGCGCCATCAGCTAACACTCCTTGGGCATCGGCAGGCCGGTGATCTGGCTGATCTCGCCGATGGGGTTACCGGGGAAAAGTTTATAAATATGCTTTTTCTCCAGGCCGCTTAATTTAATCAG
>DFYS01000134.1:17587-17714 GCA_002383405.1 Moorella sp. UBA4076 | reverse complement strand
CGCTCTACCATTGAGCTACCGAGGAAGGCCACCTTTCTTATTATATCCCCAAATACCGCTCCGGTCAACAACCAGTTGAAGCCGGCGAATCCGGCAGTGCTGACGCATCTAAAACCTGTTTCAGGGC
>DFYS01000134.1:0-17435 GCA_002383405.1 Moorella sp. UBA4076 | reverse complement strand
CCATTTTCATCCTGCTGCTGGTGACGCGACGGCGGCATGGGCGTACTCTCACCTCTCGCCTCTATTACTCCAGGTAGTCCTTCAGTTTCTTGCTGCGGCTGGGATGGCGCAGTTTCCGCAAAGCCTTGGCTTCGATCTGGCGGATGCGCTCCCTGGTGACGCCGAATTCCTGGCCCACCTCTTCCAGGGTGCGGGCGCGGCCGTCGTCGAGGCCGAAGCGCAGGCGCAGGACCCGCTTTTCGCGCGGGGTCAGCGAGTCGAGAACATCCTCCAGCTGCTCCCGCAGCAGCATAAAGGAGGCGGCCTCCGCCGGGGCCTGGGCGTCTTCGTCTTCGATGAAATCCCCCAGGTGGCTGTCTTCTTCTTCACCGATGGGTGTTTCCAGGGATACCGGTTCCTGGGCGATCTTCATAATCTCCCGTACCCGCTCGACGGGGACATCCATCTCTTTGGCGATCTCTTCGGGAAGGGGGTCGCGGCCCAGTTCCTGGAGCAACTGGCGTTGCACCCGGATTAGTTTATTGATGGTCTCCACCATATGCACCGGGATCCTGATGGTGCGCGCCTGGTCGGCAATGGCCCGGGTAATGGCCTNNATCCACCAGGTGGCATAGGTGCTAAACTTGAATCCCTTGCGGTAGTTGAATTTCTCCACGGCCTTGATCAAGCCCAGGTTGCCCTCCTGGATGAGGTCCAGGAAAAGCATACCGCGGCCGACATAGCGTTTGGCGATGCTGACGACCAGACGCAGGTTGGCTTCCGCCAGGCGGCGTTTGGCTTCTTCATCGCCGTCTTCCATCCTTTTGGCCAGCATAATCTCTTCTTGCGGCGTCAGCAGGGGCACCCGGCCGATCTCTTTCAGATACATCCGCACCGGGTCATCAATGGCCACATTATCAGGAATGGAGAGATCGAGTTCGCTTTCAGCAGCCTCGCTCTCTTCCTTTTCCAGGGCTTCCAGGTCTACCGGTTCAGGTACCACATCAATCCCCATATGACTCAGCTGTTCGTAGATATCATCGATCTGATCGGGGGAGAGTTCGATTCCCTGAAGGGCATCCATGATCTCTTGGTAGGTTAAGGAGCCCTGGTTCTTGCCCTTTTCTACCAGCTCCTTAACCATTTGCTTTTGCTGTTCTTCTTTCACCACTACTCCCCCCTTCCGGATTTCAGTGCTTTAATAGTCTGCTGCAGGTGAAAGATTTGCTCCTGGAGTTCCTGGACCCGGTCAAGAGCGCCGCTGCTTTCCGCCCGCGCCAGGGTCAGCCGGATCTCTTTTTCCTGTTGCTGCAATTGCTGCAGCCGGTAAAGGATGATTGCTTTATGGACGGCCTGCTCCTGGACCGGTCCCAGCCCCGTCTCGAGGCTGAGCCGCGCCAGCAGGGCGTCCCACTCCAGCCTGCGCTGGTTGCTTAAAATCCGGACCAGGTCCGGCCCGGCCAGGTCCGGAGCCTGGCGGCGCTTTTCCCTGGCGGCGGCAGTGAGGCTCCGGGTTGCCGGGTTCTGCCCCCAGCTGTCTCCCAGCTCGCCGTCAATGCAGGCCGCCAGCTGAGAGCTGGCCAAAAACGCCTGCAGTAAGAATAGCTCCCCCGCATTTGGCACCGGTTCTCCGGCAGCGGCGGCCGGCAGCCGGGCCTGGTCAGTACCTGTCACCTCGCGCCTGGATGCTATTTGCGCAGGGGTATTGGCAGCAGCAGCCGTCCGGCCCGGTGAAGACTCTGTCCTCCAGGTGCGGGATGTCAACCCTGCTTGGGCTGCTGTGGCAGCCCCCTGCCGGGCCGCTGCCTGGCGAAGCGACCTTAAAATAGCTGACTCGGAAATACCGGTGCGCCGGCTCAGCAGCCGGACGTAGGCTTCCTGCTCGACGGCGTCCCTGACCTTTTGCAAATAAGGCAGGACAGCAGCCATAATGGCTTTGCGGCCCAGCGGCCGGGTGGGATCATTCTCGCTGACGGCCCTGTCGATGCGAAACTCCATCAGGCTCTGGCTGGCTTCTACCAGCTGGCGGAAGGCCTCCGCGCCGCGGGCGGCCATAAATTCGTCCGGGTCTTTACCTTCCGGCAACTGCAGCACTCGGACCTGCAGCCCGGCACCGCCCAGGATGTCCAGGCCCCTCAGGGTGGCAGCCTGGCCGGCGGTATCGGCGTCGTAGGCGATGACTACTTCCCGGGCGTGTTTTTGGAGCTCGCGGGCCTGCTCCGGGGTCAGGGCCGTCCCCAGGGAAGCAACAGCATTATCAATACCATGCTGCCAGGCGGCGATCATATCCATATAGCCTTCGACCAGGATGGCCTGTTTCTGGCGGCGGATACCCGGCAGGGCCAGGTGCAGGCCGTAAAGGTGGCGGCCTTTATGAAAGAGGGTCGTCTCCGGGGAGTTTAGATACTTGGGCTGGCCTTCACCTAAAATGCGGCCGCCGAAACCGATAACCCGGCCGCGGCTGTCTTTAATGGGGAACATCAGCCGGCCGCGGAAGCGGTCGGCCGCCCCCGCCGGCGGGCGGGAGGAGCTTAAGCCGGCCTGATCGATTTCCTGCGGGCTGTACCCTTGGCGCCGCAGGTAGTGCACCAGGGCTGTACCGGTATCCGGGGCATAACCCAGTTCAAAGAGCCGCGCCGTTTCCCCCTTTACCCCCCGCTGCTGCAGGTAGGCACGGGCCGCAGCCCCCGCCGGATGGCGCATCAGGATACGATAATAAAAGCTGGCAGCTATTGCCCCCAGCTGGTAGAGACGATCTTTCCCTTCCCGCTGCCGCCTGGCAACCGGCGATTCCTCCTCGCCGGCCAGTTCTATCCCTACCCTGGCGGCCAGGGTTTTGAGCGCTTCGGGAAAGCTGAGGCCATCCTTCTTCATCAAGAATGCCAGAACATCACCGCCGGCACCGCAGCCGAAGCAATAAAACATCTGCCTGCCGGGGCTGACGGTAAAAGAGGGCGTCTTTTCCTTATGAAAAGGGCAAAGACCGACGTAGTTGCGGCCGCTCTTCTTCAGGTGGACGTAACTGCCGATGAACTCGGCGATGTCCACCCTGTCCTTTACCTCATCGATCACTTCCTGGCTGAAGGCGGTTGTCATCGACACCACCCTTAAGGTTCTGATGTGCTAATACAATTCGCTATCAGAACGAAATATCCTCTTTTTAGCGGCCTATTTTCGCTTTTTCCTATTATTTGTTCCTCTTTACCAGATTATACCTCCGGCAGCCTGCATATAGCCCGGCGGAAAGCGGCACAATTAGCTTGCAGGGGGTGATAACATGGGTAAGGTTGTAGCTCTGCTGCTGATCGCTCTCATTGGCGGCAGCGCCCTCTATGTCCTTTACCGCGGGGTGATCCTCGATATCTTCCAACCGTATTTCAAAACCCGGCAGTAGGGTCTACGAAAATCGGGGAAAAAGCCCGGGCCTGAAATGTGCCTTTGCTAGCCCCTCTGCTTTTTTGTATAAAGCCTTGCGGGAAGGGTTAAAATATTTACCGGAAGGTGAAGGGAACCCTGCCGCCGTTTCGTCGACGCGCGGATAGCTTGACGAGCGAAGAGCTTCCCGACACCTTCCCATTTTTTACCAGGGCTGGCAGGCCGCGGTTTGGATCAGTTTCTGCCTGCCGTAGCCAGTTAACTGTCACCTATACTTGCCGTGTCACCGGCGTAAAAAGTGTACCAGGCTACCCGGGTGGCTACCTGCCTATCGGTGTCCCGCAGTGCCGGCACCATAATCGGCGTTTCCCGGTCTGTTCCGTCTGTGCCGGGCCGGGTTCGAGATACCAGTCACCAGCTCTGCATATCCGGAGTCGATACCTTATGTCCGGAAGTAAAGACTAAAACCGGCCGGAGCGCGGGTACCCCGGTGGCAGCATCTGTCAGGAAGGGAAACCGGTGGGCACAAACAACCGGTTGTATTGGAGAACGGCATAACGGTCGGTCATACCGGCGATATAGTCGCAGGCACGTCGCGGCAGGTCGTCTTCCGGGCTGACCGGCGCCGGCAATGCTTCCGGGTGTGCCAGGTAGTAATTGTAGAGCTGCTTTAACAGGTTTTTGGCCTTGCTTTCCTCTACTTTAGCCAGGGAACCGATATATACATATTTAAACAGGAAACTGCGCAGGTCATCGGTGGCTTGCTGGATATCCGGGCTCATGGCGATGCGGCCCTGCGCCAAACTGTGCTCCCAGCTGTAATGAATGATATCCGTCACCATAGTATCGATGCGCTGGCGGTGGCTGGAACCGAGGATTTTTAAACAATCACCCGGCAGCTCTTCGCTGGTGATTATACCGGCGCGCAGGGCGTCGTCAATATCGTGGTTAATATAGGCGATGCGGTCGGCATAACAAATAATCTGGCCTTCAAGAGTGCGGGGTTTGACCGCGCCGGTATGGTGGGCGATACCGTCCCGCACTTCCCAGGTGAGGTTCAGCCCGCGGCCGTCTTCCAGGACTTCCACCACCCTGAGGCTCTGCAGGTTGTGCTTGAACCCTCCCGGCACCACTTCGTTCAGGGCTTCCTCGCCGGAATGGCCGAAGGGGGTATGCCCCAGGTCATGGCCCAGGGCGATGGCCTCGGTGAGGTCCTCGTTCAGACACAGGGCGCGGGCGATGGTGCGGCTGATTTGCGCTACCTCCAGGGTGTGGGTGAGGCGGGTGCGGTAGTGGTCGCCTTCCGGGGCGATAAACACCTGGGTTTTATGCTTCAGGCGCCGGAAGGCCTTACAATGGATAATCCGGTCGCGGTCGCGCTGGTATGCGGTACGGATGGGGCACGGCTGCTCCGGTATGGCGCGGCCGCGGGTCCGGCTGCTCAAACTCGCCCGGGAGTCCAGGATACTTTCTTCCCGCTTTTCAGCTTCCTGCCGCAGGAGCATGCCCTTTCCTCCCTCCAATACGAGATGTGGGATGTGCGAGGTGAGAGGTGGGAGCGCTACCGGCGTAAGTTTGTGGTGGCGGCCGCTACTTCGGCCAAACGCCTGCCTGTCAGGCGCACCCTCTGGATGGCGAATTCGTCGTTGACCGCCGGGGCCTGGCCGCAGCCGCCCTGGTGGCCGCAGTCGGCCTCGCCGAAGCCGTCACCGACGATCATCATGCCCTGGATGAGCATCATATCAAACAGGGCCTTCAGGGTGGTTTCCTGGCCGCCGAAACGGCTGCCCCCCACGGCGACTCCGGCGCCGATGACGTTGTAAAGGGCTTTCTCTTTGCGTAAGATTCGGCCTTTATCCCAGAAGGCCTTCAGCTGAGCGGAAACGCTGCCGAAATAGACGGGGCTGCCCAGGAGGAGACCGTCGGCACGCCGTAAAAGGTCGTAGGCTTCCCCCAGGCGGTTGTTGCGGGAACAGGCCCCCTGGCAGGGGCTGCTGCACTGGGTGCAGTAGGGGTTCTTCTGGTCGGCCATGGCCTCACTGATATGGATCAGAGCCGTCTCCGCCCCGGCAGCTGCAGCTGCCGCCAGCCCCTCCCGTACCAGAAAGGCGGTGTTGCCTTCTTTTTTGGGGCTGCCGTTAATACCGACTATGAGCATCTTTGCTTCCCTTCCCTTTCCCTTGTTTTTTTCCGGAGATGCTAATCGCTGCGACGATGCCGGCCCCTCTCGGGACTACTATCGCCCGCGGTGGTCACTTTTACTGGCGACGGGTACCGGGCGCTTTATTGCCGCCCGCGCCAGTTCGTCACAGCGGTTGTTTTCGGCATTGTCGCTGTGGCCTTTGACCTTTAGCCATTCTATCCGGTGCGGTGAGGCCGCCTGGAGCAGTTCCCGCCACAGTTCCTCATTTTTCACCGGCTCTTTGTTGATCGTCTGCCAGCCGTTGCGCTGCCAGCGGTTTAACCATCCCTGGCGAAAGGCGTTGATTAGATAGGCGCTGTCGCTGTAAAGGCGGATACGACAGGGCGCTTTTAAGGCTTTAAGGGCTTCCAGGGCAGCGGTAATCTCCATCCGCTGGTTGGTGGTGCTGGCCTCGCCTCCGGATAACTCTTTGCGTTTGTCGCCATAAATAAGGACAGCGCCCCAGCCCCCGGGGCCCGGGTTGCCGGAACAGGCGCCGTCAGTATAGATGGTTACGTCTTTCACCTTGTTACCTCGTCTTCCGGGTATTGTCAATATAGCCTGGTCGTTGGCAGTGCTGACGTATGTAAAATCGCGATCTACCTTGCCCGCCAAAGGTTTGAGCATAAGATAGCTGCATAAAATTTAAACACGATGCCGTAAATACCTCGTACAATGCTATGCCTGCGCTTCCTGCGCCAGCACTGGATCTTTAGCAGGCCTGAAGCTGATCATCAACGCCATGCCGCACAGGATGCTCCAAATATAGCCTGGTCCTCGGCAGGCCTGACGCATCCATAAACTGCCCCGCACTCAATCCCGGCTTATTTAAATTGCTGGCATAACCCTCAATACGATGGTTTCTATACCGAAGCTGCTTGACAGGGGCATGCCCGGCACCGGGTCTTTGGTTAACTTGCTAATCGAACCTGACTGGCTTCATCACGCACGATCTCGGCACCATCCATGACTTTACTTTGGTTGACTTGCTAATCGAGCCTGACGGCGGTGCCGGCGGCCGTCACCATGAGCATACCCTCGCGCACTACTTCGTAGTCGATGTCGACGCCGACAACGGCATCGCCGCCCAGGTGGCGGCTCCGGTCGGCCATTTCGCGCAGGGCGATTTCGCGCGCTTCAGCCAGTTTGTTTTCGTAGGCCCCCGAGCGGCCGCCGACAATGTCGGTAATGCTGGCGAAGAGGTCACGGACAATGTTGGCGCCCATGATGGCTTCCCCGGCGACTACCCCCAGGTACTCCTTTATCCGGCGCCCCTCAACGGTGTTGGTGGTAGTGATAATCAAGGTTTTTTCCTCCTTAATTTATTATGCCCGCTTATTTGGCCCGGCTCAAAAGGCAGGTGCGGCGCAGGTGGCAGTACTGGCAGTGGTATTCACCAACTTCAAAACCCTGCCCGATGCCGCTGATACCCGACACCGATTTGCGCGGCAGCATCAGGTAGGATGTCGTCAGGGTGATCCCCAGGCTGGTAGCGTCCACCAGGGTAAACAGCGTCTCCTGGTCGGCCAGGTTCTCCCAGTAGGAGTGGCCGGGGCCGAAGGGCGTGGTAGCTTCCAGCCCGGCAGCGGCGGCCTTGATTTCCACCTGCTGGAAACCGCTGTAGTAAGCGCTCTCAACCAGGGCCGAGCCGGCCAGGTCGAGAAGATAGGCGGCCATTGTATCGCCGGCGGCCTGGTATGCCTTGATGCGGTCCTCCAGGCGCGGGCCGATGGTGGCGGCCATAGCGACAAGCCCCCGCGCCGGGGCCAGTTTTTGCGCCAGGAAGCGGCTTTTGATAGTTTGCCCGCCGTCCAGGCGCAGTTCATTGCTCCTAATTGCCGCCACTCCATGATAGGCCCAGGCAAAGGCGGGTTCCGCCAGGCTCCGCGCTTCCCGGCAGATGTCCTCATACATGGCGGTAATATGGGCTTCCAGCTGCCGCCCGCCCTCCCATCCCTGCTCCGTCATCCCCTGCATGGCAAGCAGTTTCCCTGTATCTACGGTGGCCTCCAGATCCCGAAGGATGGTAGTGGTCGCGGGACGTTCATCTATGGCTAAATCCACGGCGCGGTTACTCCTTTAACGGCGTTGTATTTTTAATAGTTCAAGTGTTCTTTGATAGACTTCCTGCCAGTACCGCCAATCAATAGCGTCATCATGTTCCTCATTACCATTATGCTCATTAAGATAACGTCCTTCAAAATCGGCTAACTTTATATGGTACTTATCCTCAAATTTCCTGAGTTCCCTGGCCGCCTCCAGTAATTCTTCCTTTAATTTCAACACCCTGGAATCAATGGTCCTCCGAAAGAGCCTCAAAACAACAGGATATTCTTCGCGAGGAACCCCTGTTAATTCTAACTTTTCCATATAGCTTTATCTCCCCACCAGGATTTCATCTAGATGTTCATAAATGAAACTCGGGTAAATTTGCATTTTGTTTTGCTCATTTTTGTCCCTGTTATAGTATTATTGTACCATGGCAGGTTCAGGGAAACAATACACTTGGTACCTGACTCCCGATTCAAATCGACCCGGATCGCACGCACCCTTAACAAAGATTCCTCACGAAGGCAGCAGTAACTAGCACGTGTTGGTTTCCTTAACCGCCAGTTTGCAATTTACACTCAGGACATTTGTCCGGTTAAAAAACTTCAGAGGTGGCAGGTTAAATGGAAAAAATCCTCGTCAGTGCCTGCCTGGCAGGCATACCGTGTAAATACAGCGGCGGTCACAACCTGGTGCCGGCCATTGCCGATCTGGTACGCCAGGGTAAAGCGGTACCAATCTGCCCGGAAACCCTGGGGGGCCTGGCTATCCCTCGACCGCCGGCGGAGATCCGGGACGGCGACGGCCATGACGTCCTGGCCGGTAAGGCGCGGGTGGTGGACCGCGAGGGCCGCGACGTGACGGCGGCTTTCCTGCGCGGGGCGCAAGCCACGCTGGCACGGGCGCGGGAGGTGGGGGCGCAGCTGGCAGTTTTGAAAGAAAATAGCCCTTCCTGCGGTAGCGGGCTGATCTATGACGGCACTTTCAGCGGTACGACCCGTCCCGGGCCGGGCGTCACAGCGGCTTTACTGCGGAAGCAGGGGTACCGGGTGATAAGCGAAGGGGAGTTCACCAACTCCTGATAGTAAGCCGCTCAAAGGGGTAATGTTGTGTGTTTCTGGTAACCAAAACCATCCGCCTTGAAATTGCAATAGCAGCATTAGTTACATCAGCAATTGACAAAGAATAACCCCTGTTAAGCCATTGTTGACGCAATTGCCCTGCTAAAACGGCCTCGTCAAAAGTTGGCACTGTATAATAATACAACTGACGTAGTATTTTTTGGGCTTGATCCTGTTGATCTGGCTGAATACCAGTCATAAATTCGATTACAGTAATATTGGTAATTACCAGATTATGGGTATTAATTGCTGTAAGTAACCCTTCTGCTTGCTGGCGCCATTTATTTCTTTTACCTCGATTTAAATCAATTAAAAAGTCAGTGTCAAGTAAAAACCCGTAACCTGTTTCTTCAACATCCATTATTCCGTCCTCACATTTGACGCTCTCAAGCGATTTATAAACGCCAGCGTATCATCTTCGCCGGGCTTTTTATCGGTTACCAGATCATCTCGGAACAGGCCTTCGGATTTCTGGATGTAGGCCAGCCGCTTTTGCCGCATAAGTTCTTTTTTAATAGCCGCGGTAATAAACCGGGAGCGTTTACCTTTACCAACCATTGTATCGATTTCATAAATAACTTTTAAAGGCAATCTGACGGCTGTCATTCTTGAAGCCTTACCAGCAGCACCGGCCATTAGATATCACCTCTGCTTTGTATTACTTGTGTGTTACTCACAGTATAACAGGTTCATAATTAAGAAGCAATAAAGTGATCCTGCTGCAATAAGCCTTCCTGGGGTTGTTTCCCCATGGTGTTAGTCCCCGCCTGGCCCGCAAAAAAGGACCAACTTGCTCAAGCCCGATTTTTGGGCCTGGAGCAGGAGGCTTCCTCCACTGGCGAGGGCGAAGTGGGTTTTTGCATGGGAAGCCAATAGTCCAATAGTAGTATTTCCCCTCCGCAGCCAGCCTTCTTAGAGCCGGCTGCTGTTTGCTGGATGGGGACTGGCAGCCCCCCTGCTCGCTGCCTGGCAAATCAACAGGTCGGCAGGTCGACCTGCCAGCGGCTGGCCAGGAGGATGGCCTCCACCGCGGCCAGGCTGACCTGCAGGCGGTCGTGGCCGGCCAGGTCCCGGCCCAGGAAGCCGCCCAGGGTTTACTGTTCCTCCGGGGTCAAGCCGGCCAGCTCGATGCGGCCCCCCATCCGGCCCAGGGAGATATAGCGGGCGCGCCCGGCGTCCCAGAAACGTCTGAAACCCGGCTGCCGCAGGTAGGCCAGGAGATCGCCGGCAGCAGGCGGCGACATGGAGGTTAGCATGGGTAACAACTTGTGCCGGTACTGCCGGGGGCATGAGTTTCTATCTTGAATCATACTTCGTCACCGGCGGGCCAGGCATCATCTTCCCCGGCGGCCACCTCGGCGAGGGCCGCATGGAGGTCAGCGACGGTATCTTCCCCGCTTTCTTTCACTACCAGGTGGCGCTGGTACCCGTCCCAGCGGTAGTGGAAGATGGTGACGCAGGTGGCGCCTTTAGGCCGGTAGAGCTCGTAGATGGCCAGGCCGGGCACGCTGGCGTAGCACCCCCAGAGGACCTGGCTGGTCATCATATAGTTAAAGCCCATCTCCGTCAGAAGGCCGAACATATCCTGCAAGTTTTCCTCATCCACCCCGGCGAAGGCTTCGTCAAGGGAGATCAGCCGCGGGGCGTCGGCGCGGGCGTCGCTGTAGCGGGAATAGGTGGCGGCGAAGAGGGGGATGTACATGGCCATGGCCTTCTCACCGCCGCTCAGGACGTTAAAGCGGCTGTCGGTCAATTCCCGCCGCGGCTGGTCGCCCTTTTCATAGTACAGGGTGAAACGGAACCACTCGCGGTAATCCAGCACTTGCTTGATCCGCTGCCGCAGGGTATCCTGGCTCTCCGCCTCCTGGCGCGCCCAGTTGATCCGGGAGCGGAAGTGCTCAATGACCCGGTCAATCTGCTCGTCGCGCAGCAGGTGGCGGTCGAAGCGCAGCAGCTTGACCAGGTCCGCCGTATCCATTTCCCGCTCGTTCTGGGCCGGCCGCGGCTCCCATTTCAAGGACAGGCGCAGGCCGCTGGAGGTCTGGCGCGCCTGCATCAGCCGGTTCATCTCCCGCACCCAGCGCTCGGCGCGGTTGATCTTCTGGCTGATGGTCTTGCCGACGTCGTGAAAGAGGATCTCCTCGTAGAGCTGGCGGTCTTTCTGGCTTAAAAGGAGCTGCTGTTCGGCGCGTGCCTGTTCCAGTTCCTGGAGCAGCAGGGCCGGGGTCAGGGGATGATCGCGGTCGCGGCGAAAGACGACCAGCAACCGTTCCGTCGCGGGGTCGCTGGTTAGCTCCGGTATATAATCCAGCAGGACCTGGCGGGTGCTGTGGAAGGTATCCATCAGGCTGTTGGTAACCGCCGGCAGGGTGGTCTTCTCCCAGCGTTCCCGGTACTGGCGGGTGATTTGCTGCAGCAGCTTCTCCAGCTCGGCGTCCGCCGCCGGGTCGGGCACCTCCGCCCATTCGGCCAGCAAACGGCGCTGCCACTCGTCATCCCAGGCGGTCCGGGCCGCCCGGGTCGCTTCCCGGCGGCGCTCCATTTCCACCATCAGGCCTTCCATCCGCGTCCTGGCTACGGCCAGGTCCTCCCGGTGCTGCTGGTGCTGCTCCGCCAGGGTTTTCAGGGTGTGGCGCAGTTCTTCCTGGCGGGCGCCCAGTTCCTTCAGGCGCCGGTCAATGTCCGCCAGACCCATATCGGCCAGGATTTTCTCGACGGTCGCCACCTGGGTCTGATACTCGCCCAGGCGGGCGCGTAAACTCGCTTCTTCCTCTACCTCCCGCGCCAGCCGGGCGCGGGCTTCTTCCAGGTCGCGGGTTGCCCGTTCGACCCGGATCAGTAAACTCCGGCCTTGCTGCCAGGCTCCCTTTAATTCCAGGACCAGTTCCCGGTAACAGCGTAAAGATGCCAGCGCTGCTTCCAGGTCAGCCTCGCGGGGCGGCAGGGGAGAACCGGCCAGCAGCTGGTGGAGAGCGGCCGTTAGCTGCTGCTGCTCGCGGGCGATCTCCCCGAGCCGGGTACTGCAGCCCGCCACCGCAGCCGTGGCTTGCTCCAGGGCCAAATGCGCCTTCTCCCACTGCTGCCAGGCCTGGCGCAGCTCCTCGCCGCCGGGGAAGGCCGCCAGTTCCTGCCGCAGGGCCGTCTCGGCTGCTTCCAGACGCTGAAGTTCCTCCCGGCAGCGGGCCAGGGCTGCTTCTTCCTCCCTGATCAGTCCTTCCAGGCGGGTGATCTCCGCCTGGCGGGTCTGGCGGCGGGTTTCCAGGCCGATATATTCCGCCCGCGGCTTGCCGGGGACCTGGCCGGCCAGGGGACCCAGCTGGAAGCGGCCGGTTGCTGGCAAAATCGTCCCTCCGGCCATGGTATCTCCAGCCGGGTCGAGGCCATCGACGGCAATAGTCGCCAGGACGGCAGCCACCTGGCCCTCCGTCAGGCCGCTATCGGCCGGCGGCGTCGGGTAGAGGAAATCGGCCAGGGTGGGACCCAGGGGCAGGGGGGCGGTTTCCAGCCAAATTTCTTCTTCGTCATCAGCCACACCGATCAGGCCTGCCGGGCTCAGCCAGGCATCCAGGAGGCCGGCAACCTCCAGAGTGGCCTCCAGCCGCGCCTGGAGGGCCGGCTCCACTCCGGGCCGGAATTCGCAGGCGGCATAGAGGGGCGCGCCATTGCCGCTGCCACGGCGCTGCCGCGCCCGCTGGCGCGCCTCCCGCGCCGGGGGCTGGGGTTCCCTGCGGGTCTGCCACTCTTCTAATTCGGCCGCCAGGGCCTCCTTTTGCGCCTGGTGTTCCTGCTGCTGCCGCTGCCAGTCAAGCCGGCGGGCCATCAGGGCCTCCCAGGCCTGGTGGTAACACTCCTGAACCGGCGCCCGGCAGGCTTCATAGTCGTTCTCCGGGTAGCGGGCCAGCGCCGCCAGGGCGGCTTGCAGGACTGTTTCCGTCAGGGGCAGGACCTGGAGCTGCCGTCGCCAGGCAAAGATGGCCTCCTGGAGGGCTTCCTGGGCGGCGGCGCAGGCAGCTTCCGCCTGGTGCTCAGCCGCCTCACAGTTGTCCCGTTCCTCCCGCGCCCGGCTCAATTCCACCTCGGCCAGGCGACGCCGTTCCCCCAGCTGGGTAAGGCGCCGCGCCAGTTCCAGAGCCCGGTTTAAGTGCTCCTCCTGCCGGCGCAGGTCGGCCAGCCAGGACTGCCAGGAGGGTTCAGTTGCCGGCGGGCCGCTTTCCCAGGGACCGGCATAAATAGAATGGTAGTTAAAGGCCGCTTCGCCGGCCAGCGGGCCCATTTCCTTTAGAGTCTGATCCTGGCCGGTCCGGTTGGCCTCCAGTTCCGCAGCCAGGGCTTCCCTTTCCCCTGCCGCCCGGTCGTCGCGCTCCTGCCACTCCCGGATGCGGCCGGCGGCCCGCCGGCAGTCCACTTCCAGGCGTCCGGCCTCCTGGCGCAGGCGGTTTAATTCACTCTGCTTCTGCCAGGCTTCATGTTCAGACAGGACTTTGACCTCAGCCTGGAGCTGCTGCTGCTCCTCTTCCCGGGCCTGTAATTCGCCGGCTAGCGCCGCCAGGTTTTTCCCCAACCCGTTGATGGTCTCTTCCTCGGCCTGGACCAGGCCTTCTTGCTCTTGCTGCAGCCGGCGCGCCGCCAGCAGCTCCCGGGAGGCGGTATAGAGGCGCAGGGCGTTGTAGTTATGGTAACTCCGCTGCAGGCCCTTGACCTCGCGGGTGTGGATCTCCAGCTCCGCCAGGCGGTCGCCGATGGCATCCATTTCCTCCAGGACCTCGGCCAGCGGCCGCAGCTCTTCGTCCAGCAGGGGCGGCAGGGCCGCCTGGAGGATCTCGTACACTGTTGAGGGTTTGAAGTCCTTGGAGAGTTTGGGGCTGCGCAGCTGAATGAGGAGATCCAGCAGTTCCTGGTAGGCCTGGGGCTCGCTGTAGCCGAAGAGGAGGCGGTTCACCAGGCGCTGGTATTCGCCCTGCTCCCGGACCACTTCGCCCCCGGCGCCGATGACCTCCTCCAGCTCGGCGCGGGTCAGGGGGATGTGTTCCTCCTTGCCGCTGCTGAAATCCTGCTTATAGAAGAAGATATCCCGCCCCGGGCGGCGGTTGTCGGTGATGGCGAAGCCCCAGAAGTTGACGCCGTTCTGGTTGCGCCGCGCCCGCATGCCGATGCCCACCGTCAGGTAGCGTTGCTGTTCCGGATGGTAGAACTCCAGCCACAGGTAGGCCGTCCGCTCGGCGGTGCCGCTTTCAGGCTCCAGGAGCAGGTAGTACTCGATGCGCCGGTCGCGGGAGCCGAAGGGGTCCAGGCGCCAGGGCCGCTTGTCGCCGTCCAGCACCAGGGGCAGGAAGCTCTGCATAGTCACCGACTTGCCGGAGCCGTTGGCGCCGCGCAGGACCAGGCGGCCGTCCACCAATTCAAACTCGACCTCGTCATAATACCAGAAATTAAGGATGCCGGCCCTTGCCAGGCGCCACATAAATTTATACTCCTTTCGAGAAACAGGGTTGCAGCAAAAATTGCCGTAACCAGCATTTTCAAGAGGCATCGCCTTCCATGTCTGGTCCATCGTAGCTGCCGCTCCAGCGGGCCAGGGCCGGCTCCAGCCAGATTTCGTCGCCGGGGCCGCGGCCGGCCAGACCCCATTCCTCCAGGTGGGCCAGCAAAACAGCCGCCAGCTCGCCGCTGCGGGTGCGGCGGTACTGCTGGCTCCAGTAGTCTTTATAACGCTCCCGCAGGTCCAGGACCAGTCCTTCCAGGTCGGCGCGGGTGAGGCGCAGGCGTCCCTGCTCGTCCACATAGAGGTGGCTGCCCTCCTGGCCCAGGAGTCTCCGGACCTGGCCGGCCAGAAGCAGGGCGATGTCGGAAAGGGTCCGCGCCGTGGGGAAGAGCTGCATCTCGCCGGTGGTTTCGGGGTAGAAAAAGATCAGGCCCTCGCGGTAGCGCCGGCCTTCCAGGCCGAGCATGTTTCCCAGCTGTTCCAGGAGGGAACGACGCTGGGTTAAAACGTAGTACAGCTCCTCCGGGCTCCATTCCCGGTCGTAGACCACCGGTTCCTGGACCAGGCGGCGGTAAATATAATGCTTGCGCCGGAGCAGCTGCCCTTCCGGGGTATCAGCGTAGAGGCCCTCGCCCAGCTCCTCGATACTTTTGTAAGTAGTCAGGTCACGGGGAAACCGGCGCAGGACGTAACGCCCCAGAGGCGAGCTCTCATAGAGGACGTTCTGGTCGCCCCCGGACCGCACCCACTCCATCTCGTCGCCGTCCACCGCCTGGAGGATACCCATCTCCTGCAGGCGTTTTAAAGCCCGCACCATGGCCAGGCGATGGTCATAAAGGGTCCAATCCAGCTCCACGTCGCTGCCCAGGAGGTGTTCCCGGATGGCCGTCACCATCTCCGTCAGCAGGAACTGCTCCCCCTCCCCCTTGCCCTCCAGGTACCACAGGCCGTAAGTAAAGAGGGCGTAATCACGCGGGTCGTTAAATTCGCTGAACCCCATCCAGGGCTGCACCCGGCCGGGAACCTTCTCCAGCCGGGCAAAGTGGCGGGTGATAAGGAGGGTAAAGCCGCAGTGCTCCTGGAACCAGTCCCGCAGCTCCTCGTAATGGCTGCGGATGGCGCGGAAGAGATCGGGGTCGGCTGCTTTGGTGACCCAGGGCCGGTTCAGCAGGGCCTGGGCGCACTCCTGTTTCTCCATCGCCCAGCGGGGCGAGTTTTTTTCCACTTACAGGGCTCCTTCGCAATTGAGATGTGGGATGTGAGAGGTGGGAGGGGGGAGGCTTGCCCAGCACTCAGTCCATGCTTTTTAAAAATTACTCTGTAACTGCTCAGGCCACTACCATTCGAGCCACCCTGGCGCTATCTGTCGTCAAGATTGCAAACCCTGCAGCCATTGTGTGGTTTTTGGTCATTACTATCATGCTGACCGCCAGATAGGTTGCGCAGTTACAATTACTCCATCCTGACCACTAAACTGGATTCAATGCCGGATTCCGATAAAAAGCCCGCCTGCCCCCATTTTATCCTGTTCGCTGGTGCCATCGCATTGTCATCAACAGCGCCTCAAAGATATACCCACCCCTCCTGCACGCTATTCTCATCTTCCGCAACTGCCTCTGGGTCGGTAAAGATATCCTGGATGATACTATTGTATCCTGCACTGTAACCTGGTCTCCTCTTCCGCCCGGGTCGCCGTAAAAAGCAGGGTATAGTCAGGCATGTCCAGAGTACCGTCCTCGGCCCGCAGGAGCGCCCGCCGGCCCTGGCGCGGCAGGTGAAGGGCGATGCGGATGCCCTCGGGGGTCAAAATGCTGCGGCTGCGGCTGGCCTGGCAACGGCTGATCCAATAAAGTAACTGCTGCCGCAGGGACGGGGTCACGGTACCCATTCGGGAGATAGTCACCGCACCCTGGCGCAGGAAATCCCGGAGCATCTCCTGCTCGCGGCGCTGCTCCTCCAGGTAACCGACGCGCAACGCCTCCTGTTTGGTCCGGCGGGAGATAACCGGTTCCGGACCGCCCTCATGTAACCGCCGGCGGCTGCGGGAACGCAGGCGCTGGCGGCCGGGCCCGACCTCCCACATCGATGCATCGGGGTTATCGGTATCAACAGCGTCACTGCCCTGGAAATGGCGGGTGCGGTAGAGGCCGAAGGCATAAGCCGCCAGGCAGTGCGCTTCTTCAACGGTATCCAGGCTGAAGAACCAGCGGCCCAGGAAATCCAGTTCCCGGCGCCGGCTAACGCCGGAACGCCTCTTTTCCTGGATCTGCAGGGCGTTGCGCACCAGGCGGGCAATAGTATCCTTGGTGGCCTGTTCCAGGAAAAGGACGTCGCTGGTCTCGGTCGGGGTACCGACAAACCAGCGCACCAGGCTCTGCCATTCAGCCTCCAGCCGCTCCCGGACAGCAGCGGCGTCAAAGGGCTCGTCCAGCTGCGGCCGCCGGCCGCTATCAGCTGTCACCGCATCCAGGAAGGCGGCTATCACCTGCGGGTCCAGGGCCGGGATTAAGCCCTCGATCTTAAAGGCGTGGCGCTGCAGTCCCTGGACGAAGCTCTGCAGGTAACCGGTCACGGCGTCTTTATAGGCCAGGAAAGCCTCGGTAGCCATCAGCTCCTCGGCTTTATCGCTCTGCAGGCTGTGGATATAGTCAGAGGCGTTTTCCGTCAGGCGGACAAAGGTGCCGTAGAGTTCCTCCCAGAGGCTCTCGGCCGCGCCGGCCGGGAAAACACCCTGCCACTGCTCGAGCCCCCTTAAGGAGGCTTCGATTGTTTCAAAAAGGGATGGTTCCAGCGAGCCGCCATAGCCGCGCACCTTTTCCAGGCCCAGGACCAGGCGCTCGATTTCAACGGCGTAGGGGGTCATCTGGTAGCGAAAGCGCTTGCGCAGGTACTCCTCCACGGTGCAGGCGCGGCCGCCGTCGTGGCGGGGCACCAGGTCATCCCATTCCACCAGCTGGTTTAAGTCCTGCTGGCACAGCTCCAGGGTATACTCCGGCAGCAGGCCCATGTCTCTGACCCCCTGGTAGACATCCTCCGGCCGCAGCCAGTAGCGCAGGCGCTGGTGCTGAATGTAAAAGAAACGCATAATACAGCGATAACGGCCCACATTCTGGGCCGTCAGGTAGCTGGTCTCGGGGATGGCTTTTAGCAGGGTGGAAACCTGTTCGACAGCCAAAGAAATCCTTCTTCCAATTTGAGCTTTCTCGGGAAATTTCGCCGGCCGGCCATGGAATTCCTGCTATGGATA
>DFYS01000094.1 GCA_002383405.1 Moorella sp. UBA4076 | reverse complement strand
TTATCACCATTAACGGCGGCACGGTTACCGCTATAGGTGGCTACGCAGGCGCGGGCATCGGCGGCGGCGCGGGCGGTAGCGGCGGCACGGTGGAGATCACGGGCGGCTCGGTGAAGGCCAGCGGCAGTTTCGGCATTCAGTCCACACCCACCAACGGAACGGCCAACGGCAACAAGCCGCTCAGTCTGGCGGAGACGGCGCTCCCGTTGACGGATACGCAAGTCTTCGACCTGACCATAACCGGCGCTTCCTACTATGGAGTCAACGACCTGTTTACCGATGCCGGCGGCAAGCTGTACCTTTGGCTGCCCGCAGGCGCGACGGTTTCGCAGGCGCGCACAGCGGACACCATCTTCAACAACGTTTCGGGCACGCTCGTGGCCGATATTAACATCGCCGCCATTCCGGGCGTAACCGCCCCGGTAAGGGGAGCGACTCCCGTAACCGCGATAACCGAAACGGCCCAGTATACAGGCAGCGTGACCTGGAACCCCGACCATCTTGCCTTTGCAGGCGGCACGGTCTACACGGCAACCATAACTCTGACGCCCAAGGCAGGATACACCTTAACCGGTGTAGTTAAAGACTTCTTTACCGTAGCAGGAGCAGACACAGTGACCAACGCCGCCTACTCGGGCGTGGTGACCGCCGTATTCCCGGCCACCGAAGCAGAACCGTCCATCAATCCTGAAGCTGTGACCTTCGATCTGGATAGCCCCGGCGACGTGAGCACGACCATATCCTGGGGCAGCGCCACTACCGTGACCGACGTGGTCTACGGTTCGGATCACTTGGAATCGCCCTTGGAGTATACCGTGAGTGGAGACACTCTGAGCATAAAGGAAGCCTATCTCTCCGGGCTCAACCCGACTGCAGGTAACGCGCTAGAGTTCTCCATCGCTTTCAACGCAGGAGACAGCGCCCGGCTGACAGTGAACATCGTCGATAGCTACGTTCCCTCGAGTGACGCCAGCTTGAGCGACCTGAAAGTCGCCGGAGTGACCGTGTCAGGTTTTGTTTACAGCCAGCATGAATACACGGTCGAGCTTCCCTACGGTACCCAGCCGGGTGATGCGGCGACGGTTGTTACCGCCACGCCAAACGACCCCAGGGCCAGCGTGGCCATCACCCAGGCGACCACCCTGCCCGGTATCGCCATAGTGAAGGTTACTGCCGAGGATGGAATTACCAGCCTGACCTATACGATCAATTTCACTCTCGCCGCACCGACTGACCAGAGTCCGCCAACCTGGCCTGCGGGCAGCACTCTGACGGCCAGTGGCACGACCAGGACGACGACCACCTTAAGCTGGACCCCGGCGCAGGATGACGTGGGGGTGACTGCCTACACGATTTTTCGGGATAATTCCTTCGTCCAGACTGTCACAGGGACAGTTTACAGTTGCAATGTTTCCGGACTGTCACCCTCTACCACCTACACCTTCAAGGTGCAGGCTGGAGATGCAGGTGGCAACTGGACTGACGGCCCAACCGTCACAGTAAGCACAGACTCCTCCGGTGGCGGCGACAGCGGCGGTAGCGACAGCAGCAGCACTCCTGCCACGCCAACGTACAAAGCTACCGTTTCAGGCGCCAGCATAGCAGAAACCGCCCTGCCCGTCAGGGTCAATACGAATACGGGCAGCGCGACGACAGAATTGGTAACCACCCTGGCGAAAGATATTTTTGCCGGCACAGGAACAACGCTTCTCACCGCACCCTTCATTCCCGGCGTGAGCGCTTATACCCTGGAAATCCCCGCCGCTTCCCTGTCCGGCGCGCAAGGGGAAGGCGCGCTGGCCTTCGCCACCGGCGCGGGCAGCCTCACCATCCCGGCCGGCATGCTGGCGGGAATACCGGGAACGGAAGGATCGAGCGCCGGCATCACCATCGCCCGGGGCGACAAGTCCGGCCTGCCTGCTGAAGTGCAAACAGCCACCGGCGACAGGCCTGCCGTCCAACTCACCCTGACCCTGGACGGCACACAGACCGAATGGAACAACCCGGACGCGCCGGTGACGGTATCGATTCCTTACACGCCGGCAGCGGCGGAGCTGGCAAACCCCGAAAGCATTGTCGTCTGGCACATCGACAGCAGCGGCAACGTGGTCTCCGTGCCCAACGGGCGCTACGACCCGGCCACCGGCACTGTTACCTTCACCACCGCCTATTTCAATCATTATGCCGTAAGCTACAAGCAGGTGAGCTTCAAGGACGTGGCAAAGGATGCCTGGTATGCCAGAGCGGTTTCCTTCATCGCCGCCAGGGGGATTACCGCAGGCACGGGCAACGGTAATTTCAGCCCTGAAGCGAAGCTGACCAGGGGCCAGTTTATCGTCATGCTGATGAAGGCATACGGGATAGCACCCGACTTAAATCCGAAGGATAACTTCGCGGACGCGGGCAGCACCTGGTATACCGGTTTCCTGGCCGCTGCCAGGCAGCTTGGCATATCCGCTGGCGTGGGCGACAACCTGTTCGCTCCCGAGAAGGAAATCACCCGCCAGGAAATGTTCACCCTGCTGCACAACGCGCTCAAGGTCATCGGCCAACTGCCCCGGGGCGATTCAGGCAAGACGCTCTCAAGCTTTACCGACGCGGACGACATCGCCCCCTGGGCGAAAGACGCCATGAAGCTGCTTGTGGAAACCGGAACCATCGGCGGCAGCGGCGGCAAGCTCACTCCGGCTGATACCACCACCAGGGCGCAGATGGCCCGGGTGCTGCATGGCCTGCTGGGGAAATAATCGGAACTACGCCTACCCGATATATCGTGCCCACGGGCACGAATTACGTCTACGAGGGGGATGACGATGGCAAAGACGTCGGGGGAAATACAGTGGAATATCAGCGTGCCCATCTTTAGAAACACTGTTATTTTGAAGCAACTGGGAATCGCCGTCGGCATCCCCTTCGGCCTTGTCGCGCTGATCGTCGGGCTTGCGTCGGGTAAAAGCGTCTATACGCTCTACGGGCTGGGGCTCATCGGAGCGCTGCTGCTTTTCACCTGGCTTTTCATCATGGCGGTCTATCGGGGAAAGTATGAGGCCGAGTTTGTGCTGGACGACAAGGGCGCGCTTTGCCGGACGCAGGCAAAACAGGCGAAAAAGAATCGTATCGTAAATGCCCTGACGGTCGTATTGGGGCTGTTAACCGGCAGGCCCGCCGTAGCCGGAGCCGGGCTGCTGGCGCAGTCAAGGCAGGAGGTTTTTCTCAAATGGAACCGCGTCACAAAGGTGAAATATAAGCCGAAAAGTCACATCATCCTTTTGCGCGGCGGCTGGACGGAACAGATTGCGTTGTTTTGCACTCCGGAGAACTATTGTACCGCGGAACAATTTATAGCTGTGAAAATAAAACATTTGAGCTGATATCAAGCCGGGAGAAAGTTTTGAGGGAAGCCTTGTTTATGCTATGCCCATCGACATGGGACATATTGAGCTGCATTATTTAGAAAGCTATAGAACGGCGTTGAGATTTGAATTTGACAGGTGACTTTCCGATATGTAAGAAGCGGTATCTGAAATAGTTTGACTGATTAAAAAAGGCAGCAATCCGTCCGCAAATCGTGGACAGATAGCTGCTTTTTTTGTTGCCCCGTACCGGTTACCCCTCCTCGGTTTAAAAATTGGTAACTGTTCAGCCTGGCTGGCGGTCAATCTGACAGCTATAGTCCGCAAAGCCCATCCAACGATTGTTCAGCTCTGGTACCTGACGGCAAGCAGCGTCTGCAGCATCTCAGTTGCAGGCGGCCTGAACAGTTACAAAAATTGTACCTATGGGTGATAAGCCTTAAAGCACCCGGGGGTTATTCACTCCTCCTGCTGGGGGCGCAGGACCATTTTCGTCCGCATGGTGGCAGGACTGTCTTTGCCGTTACCGGGGTCCTTTTCCCGCCGGCCTTTCCCCAGGAGCTCCTGGATCCTCTCCATGACCTGGGGGGCGACGTCGATAAGGCGATCGACGACAGCATTGCCGTCGACCGGCAGCAGGCGGACCTGTTCCCTGCCGACCACCAGGAAGCCTACCGGCTGGACGGAAACGCCGGCGCCGCTGCCGCCGCCGAAGGGTAGGGATTTGCCACTGCCCCCGCCGCCCTCGCCCTGGCCGGGCTCATACTCGGTACCGCCGGCGGCAAAACCGGCCGACACCCGCGATACGGGGACGATGACATGGCCGTCGGGTGTTTCAATGGGATCGCCGACAACGGTATTGACATCAACCATATCCTTGATGCTTTCCATGGCGGTCTTCATCAAGGCCTCGATGGGATGTTCGGGCAACCAAACCTGCCCCCTTTGTCTGCCGTACTATGGGCAACAATAACCATAGGGATTGCCCTGCGGCACTAATAATATGGCCGAGGCGGAAGGTAAATATACAGTTTAAATCGATCTGCCAGCCGGGGCTGTCAAACCGGGGCACTACCTGCCAGGGCGGCATGGCAAAATTAAGGCGGGAGTGTTGCCGCAGGTTGCGGTACATCCAGGCCAGCACACTCCAGGTACCGCCGTAAAACAGGGCCGCTGTTGCCGGGTCGCTGGCGCCGGGGGCTAAAAATAAACGAAAACGCTGGCAGGTTACGCCGGCGAAGAATTGTCGCCATATGGCTATTAATGACTTCAGCCTGTTCCAGCAGTAACCCAGTCGGCTGCTAATAATAAAACGGGCCAACCGGTTCCGTCCTTTACTTTCCGGCCGACCCCCGTCCCTGTCTGCTGCTTGGCGGGCCGTTGACATGATGCTCTCCAGGGGCAGGGAATCCGGCTGCGGCCACCATTCCCGCAAAGGCGGCATGATTACCGACCGCTGCCCCCACCAGCCGGCCAGGCCGAAGGTGATTTCCAGGAAGTCTTCCTGCTCCCGGTGACGGTAAACTGTTTCTAATTGTACCGGCAGTAAGAGCAAAATAATGTTCGCCGCCAATATACCTGCTGCCCAGGCCCAGAGCACCCTGCCACCCCCGGTAACCAGTTTGCCCCTATTTTTTCCACCACTGGCGGCGGTTATTCCTGTCCGGCCGCTGCTTCATCCAGGGGTGGCAGCTCGGAGAGGTCCTTTAATCCCAGGAATTCCAGGAAACGGGGGGTGGTGGCATACAGGATGGGGCGGCCGGGAGTTCTTTCTCGCCCGGCTTCCTGGACCAGGCCGCGGCTGGCCAGGGTATTTAAAACCGCATCCACTTTCACGCCGCGGATATATTCAATTTCCGCCCGGGTGACCGGCTGGCGGTAGGCAATAATAGCCAGGGTCTCCAGCGCGGCCATGGATAAAGCCGGCAACTCCGGTTGCAGCAGGGCTTCAATATAGTTGGCAAACTGGGGCCGGGTACACATCTGGTAGCCGCCGGCCACCTCCCGGATCTGCAGGCCCCGCTCGGCGGGGTTATAAACCTCCTGCAACTCGCCGGCCAGTTCCACTACCTCGGCTTCGCTGAGCTCCAGGCAGGCAGCCAGGGTTTTTAGCGATACCGGTCCACCCGCTACAAAGAGCAGGCACTCCAGGGCTGATCGTTTATCGTTACTGAAAAATAGCGGCAAAAGGGGTACCCCCTTTTTTTGAGGCAGGAGGCAGCAGGTCGGCTCAGGGGCAGTTTTTGACGACAATAGCACCGAAGGCTTCTTCCTGGACCAAAATTATCCGGCCGCGGCGCGCCAATTCCAGCAGGGCCAGGAAGGTAAGGGCCACCTCCAGTCGGGTGGGCCGGGAATTCAAAAGGGAATCCAGGGTCAATTCATCCCCCCGGTACAGGCGGCGCAGGATAAAGCGCAGCTGTCCCACCAGGGTCAGGGCCGGGCGGGGAATGGTCCGCGGTTCCTCCCGGGAAGCTGCCGGCTGCCGCGCCAGGGCGCTGGCCAGGGCGCGCGTAAGGTCCAGGGGCGTTACCCCGGCGAGAGGATTAATACCGGCCAGGGCCTGGCCCACCGCGTCCTGATCCAGGGGGCGGCCAAAGACCAGCGACGCTTTTGCCGCCAGTGCTCCCAGGCAGGTGGCCGCCTCCCGGTAACGCCGGTAGGTCAGCAGGCGTTCAGCGAGCAATTGGGCCGGGTCTTCCCCCTCTTCCCCTTCCCCGCCGCTGCCGTTCCCCGCCGGGCGCTGCAGGAGCATCCTGGCCTTGAGGGCCAGGAGTTCGGAGCCCAGGACTAAAAATTCGCTGGCCCGGTCCA
>DFYS01000139.1:6575-8840 GCA_002383405.1 Moorella sp. UBA4076 | reverse complement strand
ATTTACCGGTAGCATTTTCTCAGCTCCCAACTTTTTAAGTCACTCATCCTGGCGCAGTAGTTGCCTTAGCCCCGCCACATCAATCACCGGCACCTCCAGTTCGCGGGCGCGGTCGTACTTGGAGCCAGGCTTCTCGCCGGCGACCACGTAGTCGGTCTTTTTGCTGACGCTGCCGCTCACCCGGCCGCCGGCGCTGGTAATGAGTTCCTCCGCTTCCTGGCGGGTTATCCCTGGCAGGGTACCGGTGATAACAAAGGTCTTGCCGGCTAAAGGCCCGGCCGGCTTATCCGGTGCTTCCGCCTCCCTGGCTTCAGCCTGCATCCGCACGCCGGCCTTTTTCAGCTTCTCCAGGACGGCCAGGTTGCGCGGCTCAGCGAAGAATTCCCGGATGCTCTCGGCAATACGGGGGCCGATGTCAGGCAGGGCGGTCAGTTCCTCCACCGGTGCCGCCGCCAGGCGCTCCAGGGTGCCGAAGTGGCCGGCCAGGACCCGCGCCGCCCGCTCGCCCACGTGACGGATCCCTAAGGCAAAGAGCAGGCGTTCCAGGGGCTGCTCCTTGCTGGCGGCAATGGCCGCCAGCAGGTTGGCAGCCGACTGCTCGGCAAAACGCTCCAGCGGCAGCAGGTCTTCCTTTTTTAAATAGTAAAGGTCAGCGGCGTCATGGATCAGGCCCGCCTCCAGCAGCTGGGCGACGATAGCCGGCCCCAGGCCCTGGATATCCATCGCCCCCCGCGAGGCAAAGTGGATGATCCCCTCCAGTACCTGAGCCGGGCAGGCCAGACCGCCGGTACAGCGGTGGGCCGCTTCCCCGGGCGGCCGCACCACCGCCGCCCCGCAGGCCGGGCACGCCGCTGGTATGGTAAATACCTCTTCGACCCCGGTGCGCCGCTCGGGCAGCACCTCCACCACCTCAGGGATGATGTCGCCGGCCTTCTGGATAACCACCGTGTCGCTGACGCGAATGTCCTTCTCGCGGATATAGTCTTCATTATGTAAAGTAGCCCGGCTGACGGTGGTCCCGGCCAGGCGTACCGGCGTCAGTATCGCCGTCGGGGTCAGTACCCCCGTACGTCCCACCCGCAGGATAACCCCCTCCACCCGCGTCGTCGCCTGTTCGGCCGGGAATTTATAGGCCAGCGCCCAGCGCGGCGCCCTGGCCGTCGCCCCCAGGATGGGGTGCAAGGCCAGGTCGTTGACCTTCACGACCAGGCCGTCGATCTCATAGGGTAACGCGGCGCGCCTCTCCGGCGTCCAGGCCTCGACCTCGGCCAGCACGGCCTGGATGTCCGCGGCCAGGACACGGTAGGGGTTGACGGGCAAGCCCATTTCCTCCAGGAAGTCCAGGGCTTCCGCCTGGGTGGCAACCGCCGTCCCGGTGGCGCTGATAACCTGGTAAACAAAGAGGCTTAAGTTGCGGCCGGCCGTCACCCGCGGGTCCAGCTGGCGCAGGGACCCGGCAGCGGCGTTGCGCGGGTTGGCGAAGAGGGGCTCCCCGGCCTCCTCGCGGCCGGCGTTAAGGCGGGCGAAGGCTGTTTTCGTCATGTAGACCTCGCCCCGGACTACCAGGTGGGGCAGCGGCCGCTTCAGACGCAGGGGCAGGACAGGGATGGTCCTGAGGTTCGCCGTCACCTCTTCCCCTGCCTGGCCGTCACCGCGGGTGGCCCCCAGGGTAAAAGTACCGTCAATATAGGTCAGGGCTACTGTCAGGCCGTCAATCTTGGGCTCGATTATGTAGGCCACCCGGCCACCGGTTATCTCCCGCACGCGCCGGTCGAAATCCAGCAAACCGCCCGCGTCAAAAGCGTCATTCAGGCTCAGCAAAACCTGCGGGTGCCGGACGGGGTTAAATTCCTCCCGCGGCGCCCCGCCCACCCGCCGGGTGGGGGAATCCGGCGTCACCAGTTCCGGGTAGGCCTCTTCCAGGGCGATCAGCTCCTGCATGAGGGCGTCGTATTCCCGGTCGCTGATCAACGGCTGGTCGAGGATGTAGTAACGGTAGTTGTGCTCCTCGATGCGCTGCCGTAATTCTGCTACCCGCTGGCTGGCAGTGGGCAGGTCCATAGGATAATTCCTCCGTAGTAACTGTTCAGCCTGGCTGGCGGTTAATTTGACAGCCATAGTCCGCAAACCCCATCCAACGATTGTTCAGATCTGGTACCTGACGGCAAGCAGCGTCTGCAGCATCTCAGTTGCAGGCGGCCTGAACAGACGCCCATACCGCTGCTGCGGCACCAGCAGAAGGATGAAAATGGCAGTATTGTAGGC
>DFYS01000139.1:1833-6509 GCA_002383405.1 Moorella sp. UBA4076 | reverse complement strand
ACCAGCAGAAGGATGAAAATGGCATGGAGTGGGACTTCAATCAGGAACCCACCCGTTAAACTTTTTGTACCGGGGCGTAGCACGCCATGAGCTGCTTGATACCCTTCTCCGGAAAAGCCACACTGATGACCGTATCCTCACCCTGGCCGCTGATTTTGACAACCACTCCCAGGCCAAAGGTGTTATGCTGGACCCTGTCTCCCAGCTGCCAGCTGTCCGGGGCCCCGGTAGCCGCCCCGCCGCCGGGCGCCCTGCCGCTTTTGACCCGCGCCTGGCGGCCGTCCATAGCAGCCCGGCCATAGATACCAGCGGCACTAAAAATCCCGGCCGCGCCTGATCTGCCAGGGGTGGCGGCGACACCAGCGGCATCTATAGCGGGCCCCATACCCGCGCCCGGCGCCTCCAGGGTAATCAATTCAGCCGGTATCTCCTTCAGAAACCGGGAGGGGGGGTTGCTCATCGTGTTACCATACAGGCTGCGGGTCCAGGCATGGGTGAGGTAAAGGACCTCCCTGGCCCTGGTCATGCCCACGTAACAGAGGCGGCGTTCCTCTTCCATTTCCTCCTGATCCTCCAGAGAGCGGGAATGGGGAAAGACCCCTTCTTCGAGGCCGACCAGGAAGACTACCGGGAACTCCAACCCTTTGGCGGTGTGCATGGTCATCAGGGCGACGGCGTTACCACCGCTATAGGTATCGCTTTCTGCCACCAGGGCCACCTGGGCCAGGAAATCAGCCAGGTCGGGCCGGGGGTGGGCCTGGTCGTAATTCCTGGTAACCGTCAGGAACTCCTTCAGGTTTTCCAGCCTGGCCTGGGCCTCCGGCGTTTTCTCCGCTTCCAGTTCCAGCTGGTATCCTGTTTCCTGGAGAATAGCGCTCACTGTAGCCGTTATTGTTAGGTTTTCCTGTTGCCGGCGCAGTTTATCCAGCAGGATTACCAGTTCCTGCAGCGCCTGACGGCCCTTGCCCGGTATCCCCGCGACACCGGCTATTTGTTGCAGGCTCTGGTACAGGCCCAGGCCGTTGCCGGCGGCAAAAGCCTCCAGGCGCGCCAGCGAGGTATCGCCAATGCCCCGCCGCGGTACATTGATAATCCGCAACAGGCTGGGGGTGTCATCAGGGTTGGCTACTACCCGCAGGTAGGCGATGATGTCCTTGATCTCCTTGCGCTGGTAGAACTTCAGGCCACCGACGATTTCATAGGGGATGCCGGCCTGGAGAAAGGCCTCTTCCAGGGCGCGCGACTGGGCGTGGGTGCGGTAGAGGACGGCAAAATCACGGAAAGGCCGCTGTTCCTGCTGGTGACGCTGGTAGATAGCTGCGGCGATAAAATTCCCCTCGGCCCGCTCATCGTCAGCCTGATAGAGGTGCAGCAGTTCTCCTTCCTGGCGCCGCGTCCAGAGACGCTTTTCTTTGCGGCCGGCATTGTTCTGGATGACGGCGTTGGCCGCCTTGAGGATCGGTCGGGTGGAGCGATAGTTCTCTTCCAGGAGAATCACCCGCGCATTGGGAAAGTCCTCCTCAAAGGCCAGGATGTTGCCGATGTCGGCGCCGCGCCAGCCGTAAATGCCCTGGTCCGGGTCGCCGACAACGCACAGGTTGTCCCCTTTAGCGGCCAGCAGGCGCACCAGGACATACTGGGCGTGGTTGGTATCCTGGTATTCATCCACCAGGATGTGCTGCCAGCGCTGCTGGTAGTAGCGCAATAGCAGCGGATTTTGCTGCCAGAGGGTCACCGTCAGCATAATGAGGTCGTCAAAGTCCAGGGCATTGGCCGCCCGGAGCCGCTCCTGGTAGTGCCGGTAAATCAGACCCTGCTGCTGCTCCCTGACCGTCGCGCTCAGCTTCAGATACTGTTCCGGTGTCTGCAAAGAATTTTTAGCGTTGCTGATACTGTGGGCGATGGAGCGGGGCGGATACTTTTTTTCATCCAGGTTTAATTCCTTTAATACCTCTTTGAGCACCGCCTGCTGGTCGTCGGCATCATAAATGGTGAAACCGGGCCGGTAACCCAGCAGGTGGATATCCCGCCTTAAAATACGCACACAGGCCGAATGAAAGGTGCTGACCTGGAGGTCACGGGCGGCATGGCCCACCAGTCCTTCCAGGCGCTCCTTCATTTCGCCGGCTGCTTTATTGGTAAAGGTCACCGCCAGGATATTCTCCGGCGCCACCCCTTCCTGGATGAGGGCGGCCACCCGGTAAGTCAAAACGCGGGTTTTGCCGCTGCCGGCACCGGCCAGCACCAGGAGCGGCGTCCGCCGGTGGCTGACGGCTTCCTGCTGGGGCTTGTTGAGTAAAGCCATAAAGTCCTTCAAGATTTTCACGCTCCCCAACCCTTATATTCGCCCCCGTCGCTAAAAAACCTGCTTGCAAAGGAAATTGGGGGCAAGAAATCGGAAGCTCTCCAGAGAGCGGGATTCGCAGTGCGGCTTTAATCTACGCTTATGCATCAGTATCAATCATTCCCAACTACGCCAGGGCTGCATATAATGCAGGAGGTACAAAATTGCGAGTTGAACAAGATGTTCTACTGGGATGCTGACAAACCCCTTGCCTGCTTTAAAACTTCCCAACAAAAGGATGCAATCGCTCTGGCCCTGGAAGGCCTGGAAACATCACCCGAAGATGCCAGCGAGGATGCAGCCCCGGCAGCCGCAGCGGAAGCCGCTGCTCCGGAAACCAGCATCGGTTATGAGCCACCGGCAGGCGGTCGCAGACCTCAACCCGCCTCTACAAAGGGAAAGCTCTGGTTAAACCAGAGCTTTCTCCCATCCTGCCAATCCAGGAGGCGTTTCTCNNGTCGCGCACGGCAAAATAGCGGATGTGGATAAAACGGCTGTTCATGGCTAAATCCGCCGTATCTCGATCCGGCCTAGCGGCTTCAACGGTTTACGCCACCAGCCGGGTGTGCCCAATCACTGCCAGGCGTTCCCTCAGAATCCAACATAACCGGGTCAAGCCTCTACCTCTTTCTCTACCCCAGGTGCCTCGATAAGCCGGGCCACAGCCGCCAGGGCGGTAGCGTTGACCAAGCCGCCCCCCTGTTCCCCCGGCGACAGGTTGGGCAGCCTGGTGGCCGTCCGGTGAATAATGCGACCAACCTGGCGGCCGGAGAGGCGGCCATCCTGGGCGAAAATCAGCGCTGCCACCCCGGCAGTGTGGGGACAGGCCATAGAGGTGCCGCTCATGGTCCGGTATTTACCCCCCGGATAGGTAGAAAGGATATCTACCCCGGGAGCAGCTACTGTTACCTCCGGTCCCCAGCTGCTGAAGCTGGCCAGCTTATCCTGTTGATCAACGGCCGAAACAGCGATCACCCCGGGGTAACGGGCCGGGTACATGACACTGTTCTCTTTACCCTCATTGCCGGCCGCCGCCACCAGGACCATCCCTGCCTGGACGCACTTGCCTACGGCCTCTTCCATGGCCCTGCTGGGCCGGGTCGTGCCGAAGCTCATGTTGACTACCTGCATCTTATTTTGCAGCGCCCAATCAAGACCGGCGACGATATCGGAAATATAACCATTACCCATCCGGTTGAAAATCTTGACACCGTAGATCTCGGCCTGAGGCGCAACTCCTACCACCCCAAATTTGTTGTTGATGGCGGCGATGGTTCCGGCCACGTGCGTACCGTGGCCACTGCCGTCCCCAGCCTGCCAGCCCGGGAATTTAACGTTTTTTCTCCCTTGGACATTGGCCGCCAGGTCAGGGTGACCGGCATCCAGGCCGGTGTCCAGGACCGCCACCTTAACCTTCTCCTCCGTAGCTATCTGCCAGGCTTTAGGAGCACCAATGCGCTCGATGCCCCAGGGTATAGTCTGCTGTTCCTGCTTGATTCTAATGGCCGGTAGGGCCACGGTGCGAACCTGAAAATCATCTTCAATCAAACGAATACCAGGGTTGGAACTCAGCTCCTCTATTATTTCGCTCTTTTCCGGCAACCTGGCTACCAGGGCGTGAACCAGGGGCAATTCCCGCACGATCTTGCCGCCCCTTTTCCGCAGTAAAGTATGGCAATCGGGCAGGGGATGCCCTTGATGGAACAGAACAATCTTCCGGACTTCTTTTTTCCCTGGGCCGGCACGGGTTATGGTGGCACCGGCGGCCGTCACTACCCCGGCATAGTAGACCAACAAAATCGGCCACACTGGCAATCCCTCCACAAATGAAATGTAGTGACCATGCTGCATCCTATGCAAATCTACAGCCGGGGGTCCCTTCCATGTGGAGGAAATTTTTAAGGAACGGCACCTCATAGCAGTGGCTCAAAAGACCAATTAGCAACCCAGTAGAAACGGATATTACAATAGGGTTTTGAACAGCTAAATAAAATCTAAACATTTACACTATCAGGTTGTATAGTATTCCTATGTGCTGGTGGACGAAGCAGGAATTTCCAAGTAGGAATATTTTTCTACGAAGAAAAGAACGGTTTTGCCGAAGTAATTTAAGCTGCGTTGAGGTATTGAGAAACAAACCCGGTTGAGTAGTAGTTGCTAAAAATTATACCACCCTATTTTAACCACTCCTCCCCCGCCTGCATATGCTAAGTCTAGAAAGGGTTCCCCCCAGCAGAAAGGAGGGCATTTCAATGACGCAGGAGTTCTGGTGGTTTATCATCATCCTTATCCCTATTATCATCATCCCCTTCTGCTTCCTGTTCTTCCTGTT
>DFYS01000139.1:0-1773 GCA_002383405.1 Moorella sp. UBA4076 | reverse complement strand
ATATAAAGGCCCCGGGTCTAAAGACCCTGGGCCAGGTTATAAAATAGCACGGATTCTAATCCGCCGGTGGGACCGGTGTAGGGATGGCAAAGGCCAGGATCGAAGCAAAGAGGAATAAAAGGGAACCCACCAGACTCAAAATGTTGACCAAAAAAGTAAGATCAAAAGTGGGTTTCTGGGCGGGTTTTTGCCGGGGCGGCGCCCCGGCTTTTTCATCCAGCATAATTCGGCACCTCCATACCCTTTAACCACGGGTAACCTCACAATCTATTATCCTATCTCAATAATTTCCCAGTGGGGCATACTTCTACTGACGTAAAAGAGTATTCCTAATTAGTTGCCTTTCCCCCAACCCTTTAAAAACTCTTCCACATCTGGCGGCAGTGGCTGGCCATTGTTCAGCTCATGGGCCATGCCCTGGATAACCTGGGATAGCTGCTGTTTCACTTCGGGGCTCAGATTCTTGGTCAGGTTATTAACCATGCCTGGCATATCCACCTGACCATCCGGAAAGAGGCTGCTGGGGTCAAAACCGGCCTGCTTCATTAAATCTTCTAGGGCCTGGGGGTTATCAGGAGTTATACCCAATTCTTTGAATACCTGGCCAGGGGAAATTCCTTGCATGGCAGCATCCATCAGGCGCTGGCGCAGGGCTTCAGGATCAATGCTCACTGGCTTCACCCCATCTTGTAAATTAATCTGTCACTATCATATGCCCGGCCAGGCCTTTTAGTGCCTATTCACTAAAAGGACGCTCCCCAATTAAATCGCGGGGAAGCGATGGGCCGGGTGGAGCGATAGTTTTCTTCCAGAAGAATCACGCGCGCCCGGGGGAAGCTCTCTTCAAAAGCCAGGATATTATAGATTTATTCTTCCCCATCTTGCGTGCTATTGCATATAATGCAGCAGGTTAAAAACAAGGGGTGAATAATTCTTATGGACGCCAGGATTAATAAATTGCAATTTCCGGAGATCGGCGGTTTAGGCGCCGAAAAAGGGCTCTACCAGGAGCCCGGGGATCAAATGGTTGAAAACAGCTTCAACCAACAGGAAGCTGAACCTGCCGGCGGTAAGCAAGAAGAGAGCGCTACCAGCCCGCAACCCCAAAACGAGGCCGTGACCCTGGCCGCCCGCACCCAGGCCCTCTTCCAAGAAGCTCTGCTCAGTGGTAATATCGACCAGTTCCTGGCCCTGTTGCAGTCCTGGATTGAAAAGCTGCGCCAGTTCCTTAACTACAGCGAAGTCGGCATTACAACCACCAATAATATCCTTACCGTCACCAAAACCACCCTGCAGACCGACCTGGGGATACAGCCGGACGCTGCTGCCAGCATGCCTGCGGGTATGGCCTTGCCCACCTCCTCGTTGCAGCTTGTCTGGAATCTGATCCGAACGCCAGAGTTTCAAACCCTTACCGGCCGTATGCTGGCTCAGGCTCTAAAAATGAACTTCGGCCCGCCAATTCCACCCCGCTAAGCACCGGTAAACCTGCCCAACCGGTAAAAAAGAAAGCTCTGGTTTAACCAGAGCTTTACGTCTAATTACCAGCTTCCCTTCCGTAAAGGATCATCTCCCAAAAAAGGAGAATTTATGTGGCCGGGGGTAAAAACTTCATCGACATTCTGTAAATATTTACTGCGCTATGAACGACACTTACATGCTATTAGCTAATTTAAGTGTTGCTTTTTATTTTCAGTTCGAAGTGGTATAATAAACCAGGAAATATTTAAGATGCAAGCAGGAGGAATAATCATCCCCACGCCCTGCGGGCCG
>DFYS01000167.1:3008-6732 GCA_002383405.1 Moorella sp. UBA4076 | reverse complement strand
GCATCGTCGTTACCGGGGATAACATAGTCGATCTCATCAGGGTCGCAGTTGGTATCGACAATAGCTACGATGGGAATACCCAGCCGCCGTCCTTCGGCTACGGCGATCCTTTCCTTGCGGGGGTCGATGATGTAGAGGGCATCGGGCAGGTTTTTCATTTCCTTGATGCCGCCCAGGAACCGCTCCAGCTTCTCCCGCTCACCCCGCAGGTGGGCCACTTCCTTTTTGGGTAATAGGTTAAAGGTGCCCTCCTCTTCCATTCGTTCCAGTTCCTGCAAGCGTTCAACCCGCTTGCGGATAGTCTGGAAGTTGGTCAGGGTGCCGCCCAGCCAGCGCATGTTGACAAAAAACATGCCGCAGCGTTCCGCCTCTTCTTTTACGGATTCCTGGGCCTGTTTTTTGGTGCCGACAAAGAGAATTTTGCCTCCCTCGCGGGATAGGTCGCGGACGAAGTTATAGGCTTCCTCAATCTTTTTGACCGTACGCTGGAGGTCGATAATGTAAATCCCGTTGCGTTGCGTAAAGATATAGGGAGCCATCTTGGGATTCCATCGCCGTGTCTGGTGGCCGAAGTGGACACCGGCTTCCAGCAATTGCTTCATGGAGATAATCACTAAACTGTACACCCCCTGTAGTTTTAAAACCGCCGCTGCCTTCATCAGGCCGGAAGAACCTTCTCCGAAGGCACTGCTCCCGTCCTCAGGCGCGTGTGGAATCGAACACCAAAGGTAAGTATAGCATATACCTCTAGTGTCAGGCAAGGCCGGACCGCAAATTTAGCGGCGCAGCTTTTCCAGTTCCTCCAGCAGGTGATCATTCAGGATGCGGATATAGGTACCCTTCATGCCCAGCGACTTGGATTCGATAACCCCGGCGCTTTCAAATTTGCGCAGGGCATTGACAATAACGGAACGGGTTATCCCGGCCCGGTCGGCAATCTTGCTGGCGACCAGAATACCCTCATCACCATCCAGCTCGGCAAAGATGTGTTCCACTGCCTCCAATTCGGAATACGACAGGGTTTGCAGGGCGACATGAACGGCGGCGCGGTCGCGGGCTTCTTCTTCAATTTTGTCGGCCTGGGCACGCAGGATCTCCATACCGACTACTGTAGCGCCGTATTCCGCCAGGACCAGGTCTTCATCGTCAAAGCGGACATTGAATTTGGAAAGTATCAGCGTCCCCAGGCGCTGGCCGCCGCC
The DNA here is from genome assembly GCA_002383405.1 of Moorella sp. UBA4076. Taxonomy (GTDB): domain Bacteria; phylum Bacillota; class DSM-521; order Neomoorellales; family Neomoorellaceae; genus Neomoorella. The sequence continues at coordinate 5,530 of DFYS01000167.1, read as the reverse complement.
GATAACAGGCACTACTGTGGTCAACTTGTTGTTGAAGACGCATTTTTTGTCCAGGTCGAAGACGCAGGCATTGCCTACCTGGCAGAAATTGGCCTGGGTTTCATCAATGCGCAGCAGCTGCTCGTTGTACTGTTCGGGGAAACGCTCCGACTGAAAGACAATGTCCTCCATGATGTCACAGGTAAAACCTTCAATAAAGGCATATCCCAGGACGCGGGCATGGCGGCCGACGATATAGGTGTTGGCCCCCATGACATCGCGCATGACGCTGGCCATTTCTTGAAAGTCTACCGGGTTACCGGCCGCCCGCTGGAGCAGACGATTAATCTTTCGCGATCTTTCTAATAAACTTTCCATCAACCATCTTCCTTTCTTTAGAGTATATAACTCTGTAAGTCAGTGTGCTGCATGATTTCGCCCAGTTGTTGCCGGACATAGGTCGCATCAATAACAACCTGGCTTTCCTCGACTTCTGGCGCCCGGAAAAGGAGATCCTGCAAGACCTTTTCCAGAATCGTATGCAGCCGGCGCGCGCCGATATTTTCGCCCTGAGTATTAACAGTATAAGCAATATCGGCAATTTCCGCAATAGCATCGGCTGTAAATTTTAGATCTAAACCCTCAACTTCCAACAGGGCGGTATACTGCCGCAAAAGGGAGTGCCGCGGTTCCGTCAGGATGCGCTGAAAATCATCCCGGTTCAGGCTCTGCAGCTCGACCCTTAAAGGAAACCGGCCCTGCAGCTCGGGAATGAGATCCGACGGTTTCGCCACGTGAAAGGCCCCGGCAGCTATAAAGAGGATGTGGTCGGTTTTTACTGGTCCGTATTTTGTTTGCACCGTGGTCCCTTCGACGATAGGCAGGATATCGCGTTGGACCCCCTCCCGCGAAACGTCGGGACCGTGGCCGCTGGCCCGATCGGCAATTTTGTCGATTTCATCCAGGAAGATTATGCCGTCCTGTTCCACCCGCTGGACCGCCAGGGCCGATATGGCATCCATATCCAGTAACTTATCGGCCTCCTGCCCGGTCAGGATGCGTCTGGCTTCGGCTACCGTTACCAGGCGCTTGCGGGTACGCCGCGGCAGCATGTTGCCCAGCATGTCCTGGAGATTCATCCCCAGCTCTTCCAGCCCCATCCCGCCGAGGATGATCCCCGGGCCGGCGCTTTCTTCTACTTCTACCTCCACCATCATGTCTTCCAGTTCCTGGCGTTTCAACTTCTCCTTGAGGATAGATCGCCTTTCGGCTGCGGTTTCTTCTTCTACCGCCGGCCCTTCACTGCCGGCCGGCATGCCGCCGAAGATCATATCCCACGGCGAACGGTTACCCTTATTTTTGCCATCACGGGGGGCGATCAGGTCGAGGAGGCGCTTTTCCGCCAGTTTGGCCGCTTTTGCTTCCACTTCGGCCCGCTTTTCTATTTTAACCATTCTGACGGCATTTTCTACCAGTTCGCGGATCATTGATTCGACATCGCGGCCGACATAGCCCACCTCGGTGAAACGGGTGGCTTCTACTTTGAGAAACGGGGCTCCGACCAGGCGCGCCAGGCGCCGGGCGATTTCTGTCTTGCCGACCCCGGTGGGACCGATCATAATTATATTTTTCGGCAGCACCTCGTCCCGCAGTTCCGCGCTCAGCTTCTGGCGGCGATAACGGTTCCTCAAGGCGACGGCCACGCATTTTTTGGCCTCTTCCTGGCCGATGATATAGCGGTCCAGTTCGGCAACTATCTGTACGGGTGTCAGGTTCAAATCACTGTTCCCTCCCTGAATGAGATGTGAGAAATGAGAGGTGAGAAGTGAGAGACTTGTGGGCACCGGCGGTGCCGGTTCCGACGACCCTCTTGCTTTCTGCCTCTTGCCTCGTGCCTCTATTTTCAAGGTAGTTCCCTTTTGAATTAGATCTCCTCAACCGTAATATTATTATTGGTATAGATGCAAATGGAAGCGGCGATGGCCATGGCTTCGCGGGCGATGGCCGCGGCTGCCAGGTTGGTATGGGTTATGAGGGCGCGCGCCGCCGCCAGGGCATAGGGCCCCCCGGAACCGACGGCGGCAATCCCGTCGTCAGGCTCCACTATTTCCCCATTACCGGAGATAATCAGGAGGTGTTCCCGATCGGCTACCACCAGCAGGGCTTCCAGGCGCCGCAGGAACTTATCGGTACGCCAGTCCTTCCCCAGTTCCACTGCTGCGCGCTGAAGGTTGCCGTGGTATTCCTCCAGTTTGGCCTCAAACTTCTCAAAAAGGGTGAAGGCGTCGGCCACGCTGCCGGCGAAGCCGGCCAGGACTTTATCCTGGTGCATCCGGCGTACTTTGCGGGCTTTATGCTTCATAATGGTGTTGCCGAAGGTAACCTGGCCGTCGCCGGCCACAGCTACTTTACCCTGATGGCGGACGGCGATTACCGTGGTACCGTGCATCGGCAGCTCCAAATTGTCGCTCATGGCTATCGTCACTACCCTGTAAATAGATGTGAGATGTGAGAGGCAAGATGTGGGAGGCTGGTAGGAACTG